>NZ_PRDL01000002.1 GCF_015182315.1 Cellvibrio polysaccharolyticus | reverse complement strand
CACGCCACCCTCACACTCTTACCACCACGCCACCATCTCCGTATACACTTCTAGATGTGTACAAATTCATGGCTATAACCACCACCCTAGTTGCAGCAAGCATGATAATTCTAAAACACAACAACACACCTACAAAATTACTTTACTTCCCTATTTCTCTTTATCCTTACTTCCCGACTTCCCGACTTCCCGACAGTTTTTTCAAATTTCCTGGTTGTGCTGTTTACGCATGAATGTTGTTGAAAATATGAGACTGAGTTTTTTGGCGCATTTTAATATATTGCTAATGGCTATCGTTTTATATTTTTTCGGAAATTTTTCCTCATTAAAAAACAATAATTTAATAATGACTTCATTACTAAAAAAATAAAAAAAACAACTTTGGTTATTAGTGCAAGAAATTTGCGCCAAATGCATCACGGTAATTGAAACCCCTGTTTTCTCAACTAGATTATCTTGACCGGGATCAAATTCGGATATCTTTTTTTGCCAGCTTGTTTGAAGCGTTTATGGTGAGCTTCCGATTAATGGAAATCGAAAAAACAGGGTTTTTGTAGTGGTTTTTCTTCCTGAAAAAAACACCGATAAAAAATAACCTGTTTTTATGAAAATTGATCTCAAGGTAATTGAACAAACCAATGTTGACGGTAATGGCATTGCCATTAGGTTTTCGTCGGGGCAGAGCCGCCCCCTACTGATGCAGAGCAGGTGAACAAAATGAAGGATATTGCAATTGTTTCAAAAGCCGGTGGACATTCGAATAATCTGCCATGGGGTGATGTGCCAGTCAGTAGCTCATCGTCGGTAATCAAGATTCCGGTAAGCCCTAATGATATCCGTCTGATGGAGCGGTCGGGCCAAAATCTGGTTATCACGACAAAAACCGGAGAAACAATTACGCTGCAGGGTTATTTCAATGCAACGGGGGACGGTGGCAATCACGACATCGTTTTCGAGGATAGCAACGGAAAACTTTGGCAAGCAGAATACAGTTCTTCTACCTCTTCCTATGCCTACAAGGAAATTGCCAGTATTAGCGAACTGTTGCTGATATCGGGCAATGAGGCTTCCGGAGCGGGTTGGTTGTGGCCATTACTCGGGGCGGCCGGCGTCGGTGTGGCCATTTCGGAAAGCAGTGGCGGAGACGGTTTTGTCCGATTAAACAAGCCACTTGCGCCGACGAATATTGCTATTAACGACGATGGCACGGCCATCGTTGGTCGTGGTGAAGCGGGTACTACCGTTATTGTGAGAGGTGCCAACGGCAATGTGATCGGGCAAGGTACTGTTGGTGCAAATGGAGAGTTTCAGGTGGTGCTGCAGCCACCGCAGAATAATGGTGAAACCATTACGGTCATCATAAGAGATAGTGCCGGCCAGGAATCTGATCCGGTAACAATCACTGCACCTACCGGGGAATCCGAAGAGCAGCCAGGCGAAGAGGAACAGACGGCTCCCGATGCCCCCACCCAGCTTGCTATCAATGACAGCGGAACAACATTGACCGGCCTTGGAGAGCCGGATACCCTGGTTCAGGTGCGTGATGCGGCCGGTAATGTCATTGGCACCGGAACAGTGGCTGCTGACGGTACCTTTACGGTGACTTTGCAACCGCCTCAGACCAATGGTCAAACCCTGTCAGTGACATTGACGAACAGCGACAACCAGACATCGCCCGTCGCTACCATCAGCGCGCCGATTATTAATGATAGTGACGCGCCCGACGCACCAACCGATTTGTCAGTAAACGCCAACGGAACAACGCTGACCGGTCGTGGCGAGCCGGGTACCCAGGTTCAGGTGCGTGATCCGGCCGGTAATCTTATCGGTACCGGCGCCGTGGTTGCAGACGGCAGCTTTACCGTGTCCCTGCAACCGCCGCAAACCGATGGGCAAACCCTTTCGGTGACGCTGACCAACAGCAATGATCAAACCTCCCCGGCAGCTACCGTGAGTGCTCCGTCCGTTGATGATGAAGCGCCGGATGCGCCGACCAATCTGGCTGTAAATGCAAGCGGCAACACACTGACCGGCCTCGGGGAACCAGGCACGGCGGTGCAGGTGCGCGGGCCAAATGGCAACATTATTGGTACCGGTACTGTAGCCGCGAATGGCACCTTCAGCGTGGCGTTGTTACCCCCGCAAAGTAATGGCCAGTTGCTCTCGGTTACGCTGACTGACAGCAGCAATCAAACCTCTCTGCCCGCCACGGTAAATGCCCCCATTGTGGACAATGGCGGTGGTGATTTGGCCCCCAATCCACCTACCAATCTTGCTGTGAGTGGTGACGGAACCAGCTTGTCAGGCCGCGGGCAGCCGGGCACTCAGGTGCAAGTACGTAATGCTGATGGCGACCTGATTGGCTCTGGCAGTGTTCAGAATAATGGCACTTTTACGGTGTCTTTATTGCCACCGCAAACGGAAGGGCAGCTGCTTTCTGTCACGCTCACCAATAGCCTTAACCTCACGTCTTCCGCTGCAACGGTGAACGCTCCTGACGTTGACAATGGCGGCGGAGATGTGCCGGATGCCGCCACCAATCTGGTGGTCAGCCCGGACGGCAGCAGTGTCAGTGGTAACGGTGAAGCCGGTGCCAGTGTCACCATCACCGACCCGGACGGTAATGAGATCGGCAGCGGCACGGTGCAACCGGATGGCAGCTTCACTGTCGCCATCGCGCCACCGCAAATCAACGGCGAAACCCTCACCGTCGTCCTCGGCAACGCCAACGGCGATTCCGACCCGGCCACCGTGGTCGCGCCCAACGTGGATGCCGGCGATGACGTACCGGCACCGGCCACTGGCCTGGTGGTCAGCCCGGACGGCAGCAGTGTCAGTGGTAACGGTGAAGCCGGTGCCAGTGTCACCATCACCGACCCGGACGGTAATGACATCGGCAGCGGCACGGTGCAACCGGATGGCAGCTTCACCGTCGCCATCGCGCCACCGCAAATCAACGGCGAAACCCTCACCGTCGTCCTCGGCAACGCCAACGGCGATTCCGACCCGGCCACCGTGGTCGCGCCGAACGTGGATGCCGGCGATGACGTGCCGGCACCGGCCACTGGCCTGGTGGTCAGCCCGGACGGCAGCAGTGTCAGTGGTAACGGCGAAGCCGGTGCCACCGTCACCATCACCGACCCGGACGGCAACGAGATCGGCAGCGGCACGGTGCAACCGGA
The DNA here is from genome assembly GCF_015182315.1 of Cellvibrio polysaccharolyticus. Taxonomy (NCBI): domain Bacteria; kingdom Pseudomonadati; phylum Pseudomonadota; class Gammaproteobacteria; order Cellvibrionales; family Cellvibrionaceae; genus Cellvibrio; species Cellvibrio polysaccharolyticus. The sequence continues at coordinate 524 of NZ_PRDL01000002.1, read as the reverse complement.
TGGCAGCTTCACCGTCGCCATCGCACCCCCGCAAATCAACGGTGAAACCCTCACCGTGGTACTCGGCAACGCCAACGGCGATTCCGACCCGGCTACCGTGGTCGCGCCGAACGTGGATGCCGGCGATGACGTGCCGGCACCGGCCACCGGCCTCGTGGTCAGCCCGGACGGCAGCAGTGTCAGTGGTAACGGCGAAGCCGGTGCCAGTGTCACCATCACCGACCCGGACGGTAATGAAATCGGCAGCGGCACGGTGCAACCGGATGGCAGCTTCACCGTCGCCATCGCACCCCCGCAAATCAATGGTGAAACCCTCACCGTCGTCCTCGGCAACGCCAACGGCGATTCCGACCCGGCTACCGTGGTCGCGCCGAACGTGGATGCCGGTGATGACGTCCCGGCACCGGCCACCGGCCTCGTGGTCAGCCCGGACGGCAGCAGTGTCAGTGGTAACGGCGAAGCCGGTGCCAGCGTCACCATCACCGACCCGGACGGCAACGAGATCGGCAGCGGCACGGTGCAAC
>NZ_PRDL01000001.1:4042500-4258256 GCF_015182315.1 Cellvibrio polysaccharolyticus | reverse complement strand
CTCGTGGTCAGCCCGGACGGCAGCAGTGTCAGTGGTAACGGCGAAGCCGGTGCCAGTGTCACCATCACCGACCCGGACGGTAATGAAATCGGCAGCGGCACGGTGCAACCGGATGGCAGCTTCACCGTCGCCATCGCGCCACCGCAAATCAATGGTGAAACCCTCACCGTCGTCCTCGGCAACGCCAACGGCGATTCCGACCCGGCTACCGTGGTGGCACCGAACGTGGATACCGGCGATGACGTGCCGGCACCGGCCACCGGCCTCGTGGTCAGCCCGGACGGCAGCAGTGTCAGTGGTAACGGCGAAGCCGGTGCCAGTGTCACCATCACCGACCCGGACGGTAATGAAATCGGCAGCGGCACGGTGCAACCGGATGGCAGCTTCACCGTCGCCATCGCGCCACCGCAAATCAACGGCGAAACCCTCACCGTGGTACTGGGCAACGCCAACGGCGATTCCGACCCGGCCACCGTGGTCGCGCCGAACGTGGATGCCGGTGATGACGTACCGGCACCGGCCACCGGCCTCGTGGTCAGCCCGGACGGCAGCAGTGTCAGTGGTAACGGCGAAGCCGGTGCCAGCGTCACCATCACCGACCCGGACGGCAACGAGATCGGCAGCGGCACGGTGCAACCGGATGGCAGCTTCACCGTCGCCATCGCGCCACCGCAAATCAACGGCGAAACCCTCACCGTAGTCCTCGGCAATGCCAATGGCGATTCCGACCCGGCCACCGTGGTCGCGCCGAACGTGGATGCCGGTGATGACGTCCCGGCACCGGCCACCAATCTGGTGGTCAGCCCGGACGGCAGCAGTGTCAGTGGTAACGGTGAAGCCGGTGCCAGTGTCACCATCACCGACCCGGACGGTAATGAGATCGGCAGCGGCACGGTGCAACCGGATGGCAGCTTCACTGTCGCCATCGCGCCACCGCAAATCAATGGTGAAACCCTCACCGTCGTCCTCGGCAACGCCAACGGCGATTCCGACCCGGCCACCGTGGTCGCGCCCAACGTGGATGCCGGCGATGACGTACCGGCACCGGCCACTGGCCTGGTGGTCAGCCCGGACGGCAGCAGTGTCAGTGGTAACGGTGAAGCCGGTGCCAGTGTCACCATCACCGACCCGGACGGCAACGAGATCGGCAGCGGCACGGTGCAACCGGATGGCAGCTTCACCGTCGCCATCGCGCCACCGCAAATCAACGGTGAAACCCTCACCGTGGTACTCGGCAACGCCAACGGCGATTCCGACCCGGCTACCGTGGTCGCGCCGGTAGTTAATGATGATGTTCCTGATATCGCGACCAACCTGCTGGTTAGTGCCGATGGCACCAGCCTGACCGGTAACGGCGAGGCGGGCGCCACCGTCACGGTGACTGACGCAGGGGGTAATGAAATTGGTACCGGAACAGTATTGCCGGATGGTTCCTTCACGGTTGGTCTGACACCGCCACAAATTGACGGACAGATTCTGACCGTTGTTCTGGGCAACGCTAACGGTAATTCCGACCCGGCTACCGTCCTCGCGCCGAATGTGGATACGGATGATGACGTGCCTGCACCGGCCACCAATTTGGTTGTCGGTCCGGACGGTGCCAGTGTCAGTGGTAACGGTGAAGCCGGTACCACCGTCACCATCACCGACCCGGACGGCAATGAAATCGGCAGCGGCACGGTACAACTGGATGGCAGCTTCACCGTCGCCATCGCCCCGCCGCAAACCAATGGTGAAATCCTGATAGTGGTGCTTACCAACGCCTTCGGTGACTCGGATCCGGCTGCTATTGCTGCGCCAGTGATAGAGGTTGAACTGCCCGACCCGGCCACCAATCTGGTGGTTAGCCCGGACGGCAGCAGTGTCAGTGGGACCGGCGAAGCCGGTGCCACCGTCACCATCACCGACCCGGACGGTAATGAAATCGGCAGCGGCACGGTGCAACCGGATGGCAGCTTCACCGTCGCCATCGCGCCGCCACAAATCAATGGCGAAACCCTCACCGTGGTACTCGGCAACGCCAACGGCGATTCCGACCCGGCCACGGTGCTTGCCCCGGTAATTAATGATGATGTTCCTGATATCGCGATCAACCTGCTGGTCAGTGCCGATGGCACCAGCCTGACCGGTAACGGTGAGGCTGGTGCGGCAATCACCATCACTGACCCGGACGGTAATGAGATAGGTACCGGTACGGTACAACCGGATGGCAGCTTCACGGTCAGTCTCACCCCGCCGCAAACCGATGGCGAAACTCTAACGGTGGTACTCAGCAATGCCAATGGCGATTCAGGACCCGCTACGGTTGTTGCGCCGGTGGTTAATGATGAGGTGCCCGAGGCGGCTATCAATCTGCTCGTTAGTCCGGACGGTACTACCCTTACCGGCAATGGCGAGCCAGGTGCTGGTATCCGTATTACCAATCCCGATGGTGATGAAATTGGTACCGGTACCGTTCAGCCGGACGGAACCTTTACCGTCACCTTGATACCCCCACAAACCGCGGGTGAAACCCTCACGGTGGTGTTGAGTAATGCCAATGGCGATTCCGGCCCCGCTACTGTGTCTGCTCCGCTGGTAGAAGAAGTGCTGGCATTTGATAACGTCGCTTCAGCATTTATAAACCTTGAACCTACGGTGACTGCCAATGTGAGCGCCGGCAGTGCAGGTTACCTTGCCTTGCTTAACTTGCTGAATGTTGTCGATCTGCAGGTGCTCTCTGTCAATATGATTAATTTTAACGTGGCTCACGGGCACCGTTCAGACCTCCAGCTGGAATTCAATTCGCTACTGGGTGTCGGTGCGCTGAGTGACTTGAGGGCTGTAGTTCAGGTTCGTGATGAGAGTGGCAGCTGGGTTGGCTTGAATGGCGAAGGGCAGGCGTCTTTCCTTTCGCTCAACCTTCTGAGTGGCGGTGCCGCCGGAGTAAGTGTCAGTGGTTTGCCTGCCGGTGAATACCGTGCATTTATGGCAGCCAATGGTGTGGTTAACCTGTCGGTAATAGCGAATCTCACGGGTGTACGTACCGATTATGACTACAACAACATCCTGGGAACAGATGCTGTCAATGTCTCGGGTAACGTACTGACCGATGCCGGGGTCAATAGTGGTGTGGATGTTATTACCGACGACACGATTGTATTCAGTGTCCAAGGCACACCTGTACCTCTGGAAGGCGCCACTATTGATGGCACATACGGTCAACTGACGATCTTCCAGGATGGCACCTATACCTATGTACCCAACGACTCGTTGGCCGGTATTGGCAAGGTTGACAGTTTCAGCTACACGATTCGGGATACTGTCACCCAAAGTGAGAGCACCGCAAACCTGCATATCCGTATCGACAGTGAAAGTGTGGATCTGGAATGGAGCGCGCCCGGCGACGATGCGCAATTTGCTCTGGAAGCGAGGGATGATCAGGCAACGGCAGCACTCAGTTACAGAAATGTTGTTTCGCCCACAGCGACCGCCAAGCTGGGCGCCGATTTTGGCCTCAGTGGCGGGCTTGTCAAAACCGGGCAGACCACGGTTTCTTTCACCGTTAACGCCAACGATAAATCGAATGTCGTGTTAATCGTGGGTACTGACGCCAGCCTCGGTTCATTATCGGTATTGCCAACCTATACGCTGCAACTGCTCAAATGGAATGAAGGAACATCCACGTGGGTTCCTGTGCCAGGCGGCAATGCCAGTGGTACGGCGTTGGCATCACTACCCCTGCTGAATGGTTTGTCCGGTCTTCAGCTCCAGGTGCCGGGCGACCTGAGTGCGGGCAGTTACCAGGTTAAAGCCACCATCAGTACGGTCGCTCTGTCCAATTTCAGCTCAGCGGTTTACCTCACCCGCACCGATACCCATTTGAATCAGTACGAAGTTAACAGCAATCCGGGTGTTAGCGGCAACGTGTTGGCTGATGACGATTTGGGCTCACCGGCTACCAAACTAATGGTTCAGTCCGGAGGTTCTTATCAGGATATTCCAACGAGTGGTTTAACCGTGGTGGGGTCATACGGCAATTTGCTCATTCAGCAAGATGGTAGCTATCACTACAGCCCAACCGGTAATCCTGTTCATCACACCGCAGACGTTGTTGATATTTTCCAATATCAGGTAGTCGCTCCTAACGGTGAGACATCGCAAGCCTCGCTGGAAATTACCGTTGATGTGTCCGGTGCGGGTGTGGTTAACACCGGTCCTTCGCCGCTGGCTTTCTTTGACGATATTCCTGACCTGGATCTTGATCTTGCCTCAAACGATGAATCGGTGGCTGCAGAGGATGCCGAACTTGATGTCTCGCTCGAAGAGCTGGTTCATGAATCATCGGAAGAAATAGCCCTGTCGTTCGAGGAGGAAACGGCATCGCTGGCTACTGACGAACCACCGGTTGATAACACGCTCACTAGCGATGCCAGTGAAATTGTACTGACAGAGCCGGTGGCGCAAAACGACGACCTCTGGAATCAGCCTGACAATTATCTGGGTTGATGTTTGTGACAGGTAACGGCACCTGCGGGTGTCGTTACCTCTCTTATAAAATATCTGCACGACCTGTAGCAGATAAAACGCTGACAGAAGCGTTACAAAAGGATGATTGTTATGATCAGGTGGTTAAACCTGACCCGGAATGTCGGCTCACTGCTGCCGGGTATGGTTTTGTACGGTTGCAGCACGGTTATCTTTGCTCAGGTAACAGCGTTGGAAACTGAAACAGTCTCTGCGAATGCAGTCGTTAATACTGCGGGAAATTCTGCGTTTTATTCATCAGCGCCTTCCCTATCCACGCCGCCCTTGGCTATTGAACAAGCTATTGGTCAGTCCGTGCAGTGGCATCCTGCTATTGGCGAAGCTGTAGCTATTTTGTCTCAACGCGAAGAGCAAATAGCCATTGCCCGCGCCGGTTACTATCCGAGAATTCAGGGCGGTTTGCGCAGCGGTTACGATAATACTTATGACGAAAGTAAAAGCAGCCAGGCACTGGTGCTGTCGGTGTCGCAAATGTTGTATGACTTTGGCAAGGTTGCCAATGATGTGAAGGCCGCCCGCGCCGGGGTTGCATTGGGGCAGGCCAATCTGCTTTATACGATTGATCAAATAATTCGCGATACCGCTTATGCGGTTATTGAAATTCAACGCTATCAAAATTTATTCAACATTGCCGAAGACCAAATTGAGGGCGTAACCCGAATTTTGGATTTGGCCGAACAACGCAGCAGAAGCGGTGCCAGTACCCGTTCCGATGCGGTGCAAGCACAATCCCGTCTTGAAGGTGCACGGGTTACTCTGTTGCAACACATCGCCCGACTGCAACGGTGGCAGGCACACCTGGCATCGCTGATTGGTGAGAGTGGTTCACGTACCGCAACCGATGATTTTCCGGCGCAACTTCTCAGCAGTTGTGATCAATCGGAAAGTGATCCGCTTAAAGTGCCGGAGTTTTTAATTGCACAAGCCCGGCAAGCTGAAGCGATAGCAAGGCGCGACCTGGCCCGCTCCGAAAATCGCCCCACCATTTCTATCGACCCCTCTGTCACGCATTATCTCGATAACAACTACCAGGTGGGCCCCAATCAGGATCGCACCCAGTGGGGCGTTTTTCTGAATGTAAATATGCCTTTTTATCAGGGTGGCAGTAATCGTGCGCGGGTGCGCTCGGCCGATTTTGCGTTGCGCTCTGCCGAGGCTGCGCTCGAATCGGCCAAATTGATTGTCAAGCAAGGTTTGTTTGAAGCCTTCACGCAAACGGCAAGTCTGGAACGCAGTCTCGAATCCCTGGCTCGTCGTGATATCAGTATTTCCGAAACGCGCGATCTCTACCGGCAACAGTATCTGGATTTAGGTACACGTTCATTGCTCGACCTGCTCAATGCCGAGCAGGAAATTCATCAATCGCGGTTTGATCGGCAAAATACCATTTCTGATTTACGTCGCCTGCAAATTGATTGTCTCTATAACACCGGTGAACTGCGCGATGCCTTTGCATTGACGCGAGCCCCGGTTCAGGGAGTGGAAATAACACCATGAATACTTCAGCATTTGCAGAAGAACCGCTGGCGCACGCGCACTTTTCCAGCAAGGGCCATGAAAACTGGCTGGAAGCAATCATTAGTGTTGCCCAACATTATCGGCTCTCCTGTTCGGCCGAAAATATTCGGCTGGCTTCTATCGAAACCGGCAATTTATCGCTGGAAGATATCGTTCGGCGTATGGCGAGAATGGCCGGGCTGAGTATTCGCTTTTCGCAACTGACCGATGCCGGTTTAACCGCCTGGCGGCTGCCGATAGTGGTGCAGTTTGATGATGGCCAGCTGGGTGTTGTTGAAACGCTGGATAAAAAAGGCAACGCCGGTGTGCGCTTTACCGGGGATGAAGGTTTACTCAGTTCGGTACCGCGTCAGGAGCTGCTTAACCGCGTTATCAAATCGGTGATCTTGCGTCCTGCCGAAGCGGTGGCCGATGAGCGGGTAGACGATTATATAAAACCTTACGAGCGTCATTGGTTTCGTCAAATTGTATTGCGTGACATGAAACCTTATGGACACGTGATGTTGGCTTCACTGGTTGCCAACACCATGGCACTGTCAGGCGTGTTGTTTTCCATGCAGGTTTATGATCGCGTGGTGCCGTCGGAATCTATCGCTACCTTATATGTGTTATTTATCGGGGTATTAATTGCGGTAATTTTTGATTTCATCATGCGCTTGATGCGAGTCAAAGTAATTGATCTGTTAGGCAAACGTGCCGACCTGCGTATTTCCGATCGCGTCTTCGGGCATGCTATCCGGTTAAAAAATTCTGCCCGCCCAAAATCCACCGGTACGTTTATTTCGCAGTTACGTGAACTTGAATCCGTTCGCGACATGATCACCTCAAGCACCGTTGCCGTTATTGCCGACTTGCCGTTCTTTTTATTCTTTCTGTTTATTTTCTGGATAATTGCCGGGCCTCTGGTGTGGGTGCCCGCTGCCGCGGTTGTTTTTATGTTATTGCCGGGTTTTCTTGCCCAGAAAAAATTATCCCGTTTGGCCAGAGCCGCGCAGCGCGAATCCTCTTTGCGTAACGCCATGCTGGTAGAAACCGTGCAAGGTATAGAAGATATTAAAACCTTGCAGGCTGAACAACGCTTTCAGCAAAAATGGAATCATTACACCAGCGTATCGGGTGAAGCATCCTTGAGTATGCGCGCCCTGGTCAGCAAACTCACCACCTGGACGCAAAACGTGCAGACGCTGGTATTTGCTCTGGTCGTTTTATTCGGTGCGCCTATGGTCATGGCTGGCGATATGAGTACCGGCTCTCTGGTGGCGGCTTCCATTCTTTCCTCGCGGATGCTTTCGCCCATGTCGCAAGTAACCCAGCTACTGACACGGTGGCAACAAGCCAAAGTGGGGCTTGAAGGTTTGAATCAACTGATGCAACTGCCGGTGGATCATCCCGAAGGCAGCAAGCGCGTGCATCGCGCCTTGATTCGCGGCGACTATGAATTGCGGGATGCCAGTTTCAAGTATTCCAACGAAGACCCGACCACTGCTTTGCATATTGACCAGTTGCATATTGACCCTGGCGAACGTATCGCGGTGCTGGGTAAAAACGGTGCCGGAAAGTCCACGCTATTACAGGCACTGGCCGGTACGCTGGAGGCAAAACGTGGCGGCATCTCGCTGGATGGTATTGCTTTGGGGCATCTCGACCCTGCCGATGTGCGACGCGATGTTGCGCTGCTATCGCAAAACTCGCGGCTGTTTCACGGCACCATCTACGACAATATTACGCTCGGTGCTGCCGATGCATCCGATGAAGAAATTATCAGTGCGCTGACCCTCTCCGGCGCCATTGACTTTATTCGCAAAACACCCAAAGGGCTGGATTATTTAATTCAGGAAGGCGGCCATGGTTTATCCGGCGGGCAGCGTCAGTCATTACTGCTGGCACGGTTGCTGATTCGTCAGCCCAATGTACTGCTGCTGGATGAACCCACCGCGGCCATGGATGAAGCTACCGAAAAACAATTTCTTAACGCCCTTGATGAATGGGCAGAACAGCGCACCCTGGTTATTGCGACGCACCGTATGAGTGTGCTGCGTATTGTGCAGCGCATTATTGTGGTCGATAACGGAAAAATTGTACTCGATGATGCACGCGATGCTGCTCTGGCACGTCTCGCTCGTGTAAAACCGGCAGCCGCAGACGTTGCTGCCGTCGCCAGCTGATTAGCGGAGGATGAATCGATGAGCCAGCATGACGCGCCGGTAGTGCAACCGGTTAAAGCAAAGGAACCCCATCCACCGGCTTTATTATCCCGTGATCTGGAGCCCGAAGAGGCCGCCTTTCGCGACGGTTATGACGATGCGCGGGTAACCGGTTCTTCCCGCATTATATTAATCACCTTTGCGCTACTGGCCTGTCTGGGTGTCTGGGCTTATTTTGGTACGCTGGATGAAGTTTCCACCGGCAGCGGAAAAGTAGTTCCCAGTTCGCGTGAGCAAATTATTCAGTCGCTGGAAGGCGGTATCGTCACCGAGCTGCTGGTAGCAGAAGGGGACCTGGTTGAGCGGGGGCAAATACTGGCACGGCTTGACCCCACCAAAACCGAATCCAACCTGGGTGAAAGCGCAGCAAAATACCGGGCGGCATTGGCAAGCTCGGTGCGTTTACAGGCCGAAGTGAATCAAACGGTGTTGGAGTTTCCGGAAATTCTAAGCGACTATCCGGATTTAATAAAAGCAGAAACCCGTTTGTTTGAGTCGCGAAAAAAACGTCTCGATGAATCACTGAACGGTATTGAAAATTCCTTGCAGCTGGTGCGGCAGGAATTGAAAATTACCGAAGCGCTGGCAAAAAATGGCGCGGCAAGCAGCGTTGAAGTATTACGCTTGCAGCGGCAACAAGTTGAGCTGGAACTGAAAGCCATTGAGTTCCGTTCTGAATATCTGGTGCAGGCACGCGAAGAACTTGCACGAGCCCGTTCCGATGTCGAATCGCTGGAGTCGGTTGTTAAAGGCCGTTCGGACAGCCTGACACGACTTACCCATCGCTCACCGGTGCGCGGCATTGTAAAAGACATTGAGGTGACCACCATCGGTGGCGTCATACCGCCCAACGGGCGTTTGATGCAAATAGTGCCGCTGGATGAGCACCTACTAATTGAAGCCAGAATATCCCCGCGTGATATCGCTTTCATTCACCCGGATCAGGACGCGAAAGTAAAAATCACCGCTTACGATTACAGTATTTACGGCGGCCTCGAAGGCAAGGTGGTAACTATTTCGCCGGACACCATTCAGGATGAAGTAAAACCGGAAAACTATTATTACCGCGTCTTTATTCGCACCGCCTCCGATGCGCTGGAAAATAAAGCCGGTACGCAATTCGCGATAACGCCCGGCATGATTGCAACGGTAGATATCAAAACCGGGCAGAAAACCATCATGGATTATCTGATCAAGCCCATCAACCGGGCCAGCGAAGCCTTGCGCGAACGCTGAAGTCACCGCTAGCGGCCTGCCGACACTGCTGGCAGGCCGGCGCAGATCTTCCTCTGTCTATTTTCTCTCTGGTTGGCGCATACCCTGTGTGCCGAAAAGGCGCAATTGCCATCCCCGGTGTGATTGTCAACGCGTCATCTTCGCTCTTGCTAGTAATTGCGCCTTTTCGGTGCAGTGATGAATTGCGCTGCACCACGAGCATACGAAGGCGGCGACACCCATCTGCCTGAAAAGCCGTGCAAGCGTTGATTTCATTGTCTTGCACCATTCTGGTATCCAAATTGCAAAACCCCCGGTGTTGTTGATGAAACATTGAATTGCCCGCGCTCCGGGTGTCAGGGACAACATTACAATTTGCAATAGAGCGCTAGGGTTCCGGTTTGTGATTTCACAAATGTCTGGTCCGAGAGCACTCGACCTCCCAGGTTATGCGGAGGTTACACGGCGGGATAAAAGCCCGGGAGACGACGCTGTTAACCAACAGCCGGAGTGCTCTTATGACCGTTGTAACCACCGGAGATAACCATGTCACTATTGTCTGCATCACGTGTTTCCGCATTGCTTTCAGGTTTGTTGCTGTCTTGCACGGTGGCTGCCGAGCCTTTCAAAGTTTGCTGGTCAATTTATGTAGGCTGGATGCCCTGGGGCTACGGCGAAGAACAGCAAATCGTTGATAAGTGGGCCAAAAAATACAATATCGAAATCGATGTTGTACAAATCAACGATTACATCGAATCCATCAATCAATACACCACCGGTCAATTCGATGCCTGCGCCATGACCAACATGGACGCGCTCACCATTCCTGCCGCTGGCGGCGTGGATTCCACCGCATTAATTGTTGGTGACTTTTCCAACGGTAATGACGGCGTGGTACTGAAAGGCAAAGACAAAACCCTGAAAGACATCAAAGGCCAGCGCATCAATCTGGTAGAGCTGAGCGTTTCTCACTACTTGTTGGCACGTGCGCTGGAAACCGTCAACCTGCGTGAAAGCGATGTGCGCGTGGTTAATACCGCAGACGCCGATATGGTGGCGGTGTTTGGAACCAAAAGCGTTTCAGCGGTAACCACCTGGAACCCGCTGCTGGGTGAAATTCTTACGCAGCCGGACACCTCACTGGTGTTTGACTCATCGAAAATCCCGGGCGAGATCATGGACTTGTTGGTAGTCAACACCAAAACCCTCAACGAAAACCCCGATCTTGGTAAAGCCCTTACTGGTGCCTGGTACGAAATCATGGCGCGCATGAGCGCGAGTTCTGCCGACGGCGTTGCAGCGCGCACGGCGATGGCGGTTGCGTCCGGTACTGACCTTACCGGTTACGAAGCCCAGCTGGCCAGCACACGCATGTTTTACAAACCTGAGGATGCGCTGGCGCTGGTAAACAGCGACGCCTTGCTCACCACCATGGAAAAAGTTGCCTCCTTTTCTTTTGATCATGGCTTATTGGGTGATGGTGCACCGGATGCCGGCTACATCGGTGTTGAAGGCCCCAGCGGTGTTTTCGGTAATAAATCCAATATCAAATTACGTTTCGATCCGCGCTTTATGCAAATGGCCGCGGATGGCGAGTTGTAACCTGCGGTACTGAAATTCTCCTGAGCAAGTGGCTATGAAAAGATTGATTAACATCACACCGAATAAACCGGCCAAGTGGCTGTTGGGGCTGTTGCCTTTTGTCATCCTGCTGGTGATTTATATGATCGCCTCGGATGCACGGTTGGCGGAAAATCCCAACGACAAGCTGCTGCCTGGTTTTGGTCAAATGGGCGATTCCATAAAAGCATTGGCGTTTGAACCTAATAAAAGAACCGGTGATTATGTTTTCTGGCAAGACACCCTGAGTAGCCTGCAACGTTTGGGGCTGGGTGTTGCTATCTCTGCTTTCATCGGTTTTTTTATCGGTATCGTCAACGGTGCTTTGCCGCTGATTCGTTCTGCCTTTTCGCCACTGCTTACGGTTATTTCATTAATTCCGCCGATGGCAATATTGCCGGTACTTTTTATTGTTTTCGGTCTGGATGAATTATCCAAAGTCGCTTTGATTGTGATCGGGGTTGCGCCTTTTATTGCGCGGGACATTCAACGCGGAACAGCCGCTATTCCTCTTGAACTACGGGTAAAAGCGCAAACACTGGGCGCGTCCAGCTGGCAGCTCATCTGGCGGGTGCTGGTGCCGCAAATGATGCCGCAATTAATTAACGCCGTGCGTTTATCACTCGGCTCAGCCTGGTTGTTTTTAATCGCCGCAGAAGCGATTGCTTCTACCGACGGCCTTGGTTACCGCATCTTTCTGGTTCGCCGTTACATGTCCATGGATATTATTTTGCCCTACGTTGCGTGGATCACGCTGCTGGCATTTGTTATCGACTATGTGTTGGCTCAAATAAGCCGCCGCTGCTTTCCCTGGCATCATCAGGAGACTGAAAAATGAGTAAATCGCCGATGATTGAAGCCAGAAATGTTTGGAAAAGCTACGGTGACAATGTCGTGCTGGAAAGCATGAACATTAAAGTCAACGCCGGTGAGTTCGTTACCATGGTGGGCACCTCCGGCTGCGGTAAAAGTACATTTTTGAAAATGTTGCTCGGTATGGAAACCGTAAGCCGCGGTGAATTACTGCTGGACGGCAAGGTCATTCCGCAAGAGCCTGACCAATCCCGTGGCATCGTCTTTCAGCAATATTCGGTTTTTCCCCATCTAACCGTTTTGCAAAATGTCATCGTTGCTCGCGAATTTGAAAAGTCGCCGCTGTTAGGAAAATTATGGGGCGGCGCACGCCGTCGCGTGGAAGAAGAAGCCAAAGCGCTGATTGACAATGTGGGTTTAAGCCAGGCGCTGCACCGCTACCCGCATCAATTGTCGGGCGGTATGAAACAACGGCTCGCCATCGCCCAGGCATTGATTCGCCAGCCGCGCATCTTATTGCTCGACGAACCTTTCGGCGCACTCGACCCGGGCATCCGTGCCGATATGCATCAACTGGTGCTGTCACTGTGGCGTGAACACAATCTCACCGTGTTTATGGTGACCCACGATTTAAAAGAAGGTTTTTATCTCGGCACCCGCTTATGGGTGTTTGATAAAACCCGGCATGACCCGCAAGCCCCACAGGCTTACGGCGCGCACATTACTTACGATCTGCCTATCGACAAACGTAACCGTGAAAACTTACCCGCACTGGAAGCATTACAGGTAGCTTTACCATGACAGATTACCTTTACCAAACCACTTTGCCAGGCAACGCCCATTGGTCTATGGAATTACCGCGCGGCAGCGTATTGAAACTCACAGACCTTGAAGGCGGCGCCAACGTAGGAATGTTGTTTTACAACCCGCGCAATTTGCTGGAGCGCTACAACGCACCGGACACGCTGAAATGCCAGCACACCTTTAAATTGCAAAAAGGCAATTGCCTCTATTCCGATATGGGCCGCATCTTTGCTTCGGTTATTGAAGACAGTTTCGGCTGGCACGATACCGTGTGCGGCAATTTGCACCGCAATGATGTAGCCGCTCGCTGGGGTATTCGCGATTATCAAAATGACCGTAACGACTGGCTGCAAAATGGCTACGACGCTTTTTTGGTTGAACTGGCCAAATACGGTTTGGGGCATCGCGATATGGCGGCCAATATCAATTGGTTCAGCAAAGTCAGCAGTGATGATAGCGGCAAAGTTCAGCTTGATACGGATGTCAGTTCCGCTGGCAGTTCAGTCACTTTGCGTTTTGAAATGGATACGCTGGTGGTGCTGCACACCTGCCCGCATCCTTTTAATTTTGCAACGCAATATCCTTTCAAGCCGGTGAGTATTGAAATCGGAAAATCCGCAGCAGTTGCAGATGATGATTACTGCAAAAATTTCCGCCCGGAAAACCAACGCGGTTTCCAGAACAACGCACTCTATTATCTGATGACTAAATAAAGCACGGTCTTTTCGGCAAGAGAACAGTCCCTCGAACTTCTTTCACTGCTCACGCAACCCCGCGACTATCGTGAGGAAAAAATACGATGACACTCAAAGAAAGCACACTAAAACCCGAAACGGCCAACACCCGGCACCATGTAAAAGCCGGTGACTATTTTTTCGGAATTATTCCGGCAGGTAGCACATTGCGAATTGTCGATCTTGAAGGCAACCAGGCCGCCGATGTATTGTTCTACAACGCAAAAAATCCTGAAGAACGCTACAGCGCCATGGATACCATTCGCTCACAAGCACAGGTTTATCTCAGTGCAGGCACACAGCTGCGCTCCAACTTTAACAACCCCATGCTCGACATCGTTGCCGACACCTGCGGACGCCATGACACACTGGGCGGCGCCTGTGCAACGGAAAGCAATACCGTGCGCTACTCGCTGGAAAAACGCTGTATGCACGCCTGCCGTGACAGCTGGATGCTCGCTGTTGCAGAACATCCCGAGTTTGGCATCGACAAACGCGATATTACGCACAACATCAATTTCTTTATGAACGTGCCGGTAACCGCTGACGGCGGCCTGACGTTTGCCGATGGTATTTCCGCGCCGGGTAAATATGTGGAGCTGAAAGCGCACATGGACATTCTGGTGCTGGTTTCCAACTGCCCGCAATTGAACAACCCCTGCAACGGATACAACCCGACACCTATCGAATTACTGGTGTGGGAACACTGATTTAATTTCCTGTCTTCAGTGGACGACCACTGTCGTAAGCCAGCGCAGGACGGCCTGCCGGAGCCACACATGTTCACCAAAGTTTTAATTGCCAACCGTGGTGCCATTGCAACACGCATTATTCGTACGCTCAAAAAAATGAATATCCGCTCGGTGGCGGTGTATTCCGAAGCGGATGCCGAGTCATTGCACGTTCGCCTCGCCGATGAAGCCTGGAGTCTGGGAGAGGGCGCTGCGGCGAAGACCTATCTCGACCGCGAAAAAATAATTGCTATTGCCAAACAAACCGGCGCCGAGGCGATTCATCCGGGTTATGGTTTTCTCAGTGAAAATGCCAGCTTTGTTGCGGAGTGTGAAAAAGCCGGTATCGCTTTTATTGGCCCGACCGCAGAGCAAATGCTCACCTTTGGTTTGAAACACAAAGCTCGTGAGCTGGCGCTGGCTGCCGATGTACCTTTGTGTCCAGGTACGGATTTGTTGGTCAGTGTGGATGAAGCATTGGAATCCGCTAATCGCATCGGCTATCCGGTGATGCTGAAAAGCACGGCTGGCGGTGGTGGTATCGGTATGCAGTTGTGCAATACCGATGAAGAGCTGCGTCAGGCATTTGATAGCGTAAAACGTTTGGGTGCCAACAACTTTTCCGACGATGGCGTTTTTCTGGAAAAATTCATTGCTGCCGCGCGCCATATTGAAGTGCAGGTATTTGGTGACGGGCAGGGCAATGCCATTGCTTTGGGTGAGCGCGATTGTTCCAGCCAACGCCGTAACCAAAAAGTCATTGAAGAATGTCCGGCACCGGACTTGCCGCAGTCGCAACGCGAGGCCATGCAGCGCACCGCAGAAAAATTGCTCGCGTCTGTCAGCTACCGCAATGCCGGTACCGTGGAATTTATTTACGATGCCAAAGAGCAGCACTTTTATTTTCTGGAAGTAAACACCCGCTTGCAGGTAGAGCACGGTGTTACCGAGGAAGTATGGGGCGTAGATCTGGTTTCCTGGATGATCCGTCTGGCAGCGGGTGATTTGCCTTCGCTGGAAAGTTTACGTGCAGACCTGAAACCGCAAGGTCATGCCATTCAGGTTCGCGTGTACGCCGAAGACCCGGCCAAAGATTTTCAACCTTGCGCCGGTTTGCTCAGCCATGTGCAATGGCCTGAGGCACAAGCCGGTGTGCGTATTGACCACTGGATTGAAAGTGGCATTGAAGTGCCGGCTTTTTTTGATCCCATGCTGGCAAAAGTGATTGTGCATGGTGATACCCGCGAGGAGGCATTAGCGCGTTTATCGCAAACGCTGGCCAATTCCCGTTTGTACGGTATTGAAACCAATCTGGCTTATTTACAATTTTTGCTACACGATGAAACTTTCGTACAAGCGAAAATGACCACCCGTTATTTGAACCATTTACGTTATAGCCCGGCACGTATTGAAGTGCTGCAAGGCGGAACGCAAACCACTATTCAGGATTATCCCGGTCGTCAGGGTTACTGGCATGTGGGTGTGCCAACATCAGGCCCGTTTGACAGTTACGCTTTTCAATTGGGTAATCGCTTGCTGGGTAATGTGCACACCGCTGCCGGTCTGGAAATTACCCTGCAAGGCCCCACGCTGAAATTTACCGGCGATACCGATGTTGTTATCACCGGTGCCGCCATTAATGCCTTGCTGGATGGTGAACCCTGCGCTTTGCAGCAAATTATACGCATCAAAGCCGGTCAGCAATTACAACTGGGGCGCATTACCGATGCCGGTGCGCGTGCCTATTTAACAGTGGCTGGCGGTTTGCAATGTCCGGACTACCTCGGTGCCAAATCCACATTTACGCTCGGCCAATTCGGTGGACATAATGGTCGCGGCTTGCGCGCTGGCGATGTGCTCGCATTGCAGGAGCAACCGCTTGCTACCAGTGTATTGAAACAGTTGCCGCCGTCTTTGTTGCCAACAATCAGCAACAACTGGCAACTGCGGGTTATTTACGGCCCGCATGGTGCGCCGGATTTTTTCACCAACGAAGACATCACTACCTTTTTTGCCCACGCCTGGGAAGTGCATTACAACTCCAGCCGCACCGGTGTGCGTCTGATCGGCCCCAAACCTGCCTGGGCGCGTAGCTCCGGTGGTGAAGCGGGTATGCATCCGTCGAATATTCACGATAACGCCTACGCATTTGGTACGGTAGATTTTACCGGCGACATGCCGGTAATCCTCGGGCCGGATGGCCCTTCACTCGGTGGTTTCGTTTGCCCTGCCACGGTTATCTCGGCAGATTTATGGAAGCTTGGCCAGGTCCGTGCTGGTGATAAAATTCAATTTATTCCGGTATCTATTGATCAGGCGGTAGCCATTGAAGAAGCACAACTGCAAGCCATTGCCGATCTCGATGGCAGTACGTTGATTCACAATGTTTCTGTCGCCACTGATGCTTTGCCCAATCCCATTGTGGCTGAATTGTCGGCTAACGAGGTCGGCGAAAAAGTGGTTTACCGTTGTGCCGGTGATCATTTCCTGCTGGTTGAATACGGCCCGCTTGAATTGGATATTCGCTTGCGCTTTCGTGCTCACGCGCTTATGCAATGGCTTGAAAAAAATCCGCTGCCGGGTTTGCGTGAACTGACGCCGGGTATTCGTTCGCTGCAAGTGCATTACGACAGCCAAACGCTTTCCGTTCAGGATTTAATTACCCATTTGCAACAAGGCGAACGCTGGTTAAGCACGCGTCTGGATGCATTGCATGTACCGTCACGTACTGTTTGGCTACCACTCAGCTGGGACGATGAAGCCTGTCGCCTTGCTATTCAAAAATATCAGCAATCCGTACGTCCCAACGCGCCCTGGTGCCCCAGCAATCTGGAATTTATTCGTCGCATTAATGGCCTGGCAGATATTCAGGCGGTGAAAGACATCGTTTTCTCGGCGTCCTATCTGGTCATGGGGCTGGGTGATGTTTATCTCGGTGCGCCTGTCGCTACACCGGTTGACCCACGTCATCGCCTCGTCACCACCAAATACAACCCGGCGCGTACCTGGACTGCTGAAAACTCGGTGGGTATTGGTGGCTCTTATATGTGTGTTTACGGCATGGAAGGGCCGGGTGGTTATCAGTTTGTGGGTCGTACTTTGCAAATGTGGAATCGCTACCGCCGCACCGATGTTTTTGAACGCCCGTGGCTGCTGCAATTTTTTGATCAGATTCGTTTCTACGAGGTCAGTCACGACGAACTGCAAAAAATCCGTAAAGATTTCCCGTTGGGTAACTACCCGATCAAAATTGAAGAGGGAGAATTCAGCCTCGGCGAATACCAGCAATTTATTGCCGATGAAAGCGCAGATATCGCCGCGTTTACCCGGCATCGTGAAGCCGCCTTCGAAGAAGAACTCGCCCAATGGCACGCTACCGGTCAATTCCATTACGAAGCGCCGGAAGTTGAAGCCAGCGATGAAGAAGAAACCTTCCCCGAAGGCGCAACCCTCATCGACAGTTCAGTATCCGGCAGTGTCTGGCAAAGCCTGGTAAAACCCGGCCAGCAAGTAAAAGCCGGTGAAGTGGTGCTGATCCTGGAATCCATGAAAATGGAAATCGCCGTCACCGCCCCGGTAGCCGGCAAAGTACTGCAAGTACTAAAAGGCGAAGGCGCCCGTGTGCAGGCCGGGCAAACTTTGCTGGTGCTTGAAGCGGCAGAGGCGTGATTCTTTAAATAGTAAGCCCGGTCAGTTTAAGAGACTGAAAACACAGCCAGTAGAATTTTAAACTGGCTGTGTTTTCATCTGGCAACATTATATAAAAATTTCGCAATAGTTCTGGCTCGTAGAAGAATTACCAGCGCAGCTACCGTCTCAAAGCCAGTCGCTATAATACTTGCTTGATGATCAAATGCCGAAGCATATAACCCCGGATTATTAAAGAACAGATGTAGATAGATACTCCAATAGACTACATCTACCAAGGCATAAAATAAGGCAATTAACCCAACGGTAAGAATCAGCGAAACCAGAATGCTGAATGTCTTCTCGGGTAATACGGTATTATCCAAGTCCGGAGGAATAACATGTTTAGAAATTTGGGTGGGGAAAAACCACAGTATTGCTGCCGCCAGCGAAGGAATTGCCCATAAAGCGAAAAAAAAGAAAGGAGAAGCCTTCATGTCCTCGTATCCATCCATGAAGAGAATAGTAAGGACGGTGGTTAATTGTTTTAGTGAATAAATAAAAATCCCGATTGCCAGCAGTCTTAATCCGATGGCAAGGTATTGATGAGCTTGCATATTACTTCCCTGGTTTTGATGGGTTATCCAAAAACTATAATTGGTTCTACTACTATATGTTGCATAATAGAACCTTCATAATAAAATAACTATTTTTTCATGGTTTTATTGGCCAATCTATCCTGAGAAAAGAATCATGGATGAAAATTTTATATACACTATCCTTTTTCAAACACCCGGGTGGGTGTATTTTTTATTTTTTGCTCTTGTGTTGCTGGGTTTTTATCAGCGCAGAAGCAGGATAGTAAGTCACACGAGACTTCTCATTCTGCCCTTGTCCATGTCCGGTTTTTCCTTTTATGGGCTCGTGGCATCTTTTGGTTTTAATTGGCTTTCTGTTATCTGCTGGCTGTCCGGGTTTATTGTTTCTATTATTTTTTTTAGGCAGCTTTCTATAGAAAAAGTAAAAAAGCTACCATCCGGAAAATTTGAGGTAAAAGGTAGTTGGTGGTCGCTTGTGTTGATTATGGCCATTTTCTTTATCCGATATTTTATTGGCTATGCACAAGCTATCAATCATGTGATTTTGCAGCAGTCGGAGTTTATCGTTACGGTGAGCTTTTTATTAGGGCTACTTAGCGGAGTTTTTGTGGCACTGATAGCAGCCGGCTTTTCTCTCCGGCGAGTGGGCGCAGATCACTGAGCATATTAGATGGATAAAAGTTTATTTTGACGACGGAAGCCTGTAGCCAGATGCTAAACACGATTGGAAAACGTCTGCTATGCAATGCTGGCGCCTGTTAAGTAAAGATCTGCTCTATTGAAATGCCGGTAACTCCATTCGTCAGGCCTGACGATTTTACATTTTTTCGCTGATAGATTAATGTCGACCCCGAACCGCTTACAGCATAATAAACCGGCATCGGCAGACCTATATCATGATGATACGTTTTTCTTTTCCAAAGGCGCTTGTTGCGCTGTCTCTGGCTTTTACTCTCAGTGCTTGTTCAAAGCAGTCATCGGCTCCGGAGCAAGTGCTTCCGGAGGCAAAAAATGTTTTGCAAACCCTTACCAAAGCCAATGATTACTGGCAGCGCGAGAACTCTGAGCCAGGTTGGGCATTCTGGGAACATGCGGCTTACCACACCGGTAATATGGAAGCCTACTATGTTACCAACCATCAGCCTTATCTCGATTACTCGATGCGTTGGGGTGAAAAAAATGAATGGAAGGGCGCTAAGTCTGACGATCGTGCCAACTGGAAATACAGCTACGGCGAGACGGATGATTTCGTTTTATTTGGTGATTGGCAGATTGCTTTTCAAATCTACATAGATCTTTACAAAATTACCGATGACGAGAAAAAAATTGCTCGTGCCATCGAAGTGATGGAATACCAGATGTCTACCGACGCGGTGGATTACTGGTGGTGGGCGGATGGCTTGTATATGGTTATGCCGGTGATGACCAAACTTTATCACGTCACCGGTAACGAGTTGTATCTGGAAAAACTGCACGACTATTTCATCTACGCCAAAAGCATTATGTACGATGAGGAAACCGGTCTTTTCTTTCGCGATGCCAAGTACGTGTACCCGCAACATAAAAGTCTGAATGGTCATAAAGATTTCTGGGCGCGTGGTGATGGCTGGGTGTTTGCCGGTCTGGCAAAAGTGTTGGCTGACTTGCCGAAAGATCACAAGCACCGCGATGAATACCTCAAGGTTTACCTGCGTATGGCAGAAACCCTGGTTGGTTTACAACAGCCTGGCGGTTATTGGACGCGCAGCTTGCTCGACCCGGAACACGCACCGGGTTACGAAACCAGCGGTACAGCTTTCTTTACTTACGGTTATCTCTGGGGGATTAACAACGGTTACCTGGAGCGCGAGCGCTATTTACCGGTGGCGTTGAATGCCTGGGAATATTTGACCGGTGTTGCTTTGCAGGAAGATGGCAAACTGGGTTATATCCAGCCGATTGGTGAGCGCGCCATTCCCGGTCAGGTGGTGGATGCCAATTCGACAGCCAATTTTGGTGTTGGCGCTTTTCTATTAGCCGCATCGGAAATGTATCGTCTGGTTAAGTAATGCTTGTTCAGCCCGGCAATGGCCGGGCTATATTCAGGAAAGAATAATGACTAATCGCCTTCCTTATATTCGTCGTATCGCCGGAGTCGTGCTTGCCGGTGTTTTATGCAGTGCAATTTCTGTTAGCGCCCAACAAAAATCCTCCGCAACAACCAACAATAATATTTTTGTGATTGAGAAGCCGGACTATGAGTTGAGCCCGCACACGGGCATGACCCGCGAGCATTGGAAAGATGCTGCCTTGTATTTGCTGGAAGGTGCGTTCAGCCATATTCAATCTATTGATGACTCAATGGTGTTCCCGCGATTTCCCGGTGAAGTGCGGCCAGCCGACAAACCTGCGTCGGTAACCGAAAAGCTTGAGGGGCTTTCGCGCACGTTGTTTGCTGCCAGCGTGTTGATGCGTGAGAACCCGGATCTGACCATTAACAATATCAAGGTGGCCGATTACTATCGTCACCATCTGGTCAAGTTGACGCAGGCGGATAGCAATACCTTTATTCCTCATCGCAAGAAAGATGCCGGTACTCACCAAAACCTGGTGGAATTTGGTGCGGTAGCCATCTCGCTATTTGTTGCACCGGAAATTCTCTGGCAACCGCTCAGCAAAGAGGAGCGCGATGCGCTGGCGGCGGTGATGCTCAGCTGGGGCGATGGCCCGACCGTGCCGTCCAACTGGAAATTTTTTAATATTTATATTTTGAGTTTTTTTAAACAACAGGGCTATCCGGTTAATGAAACCCTGCTGGTAGAATATCTGAATCTGTCACTGGATCACTACCGTGGCGAAGGCTGGTATAACGATAACCCCGCGTACGATTATTACAGCATGTGGGCGTTTCAAATGTACGGTGTTATGTGGGCTGACTTTTTTGGGAATGAACACTACCCGAAAATTGCCGAAAAACTGGTTGCCAACTTTCGCGAGATTAACGACAACTATCCTTATCTGTTTGCGCGTGATGGCGAGATGATTATGTGGGGGCGCAGCATTGCCTATCGCTTTGCCAGTATTACACCTTTCCCGTTAATGGCGCTGGTTGATAAAAACCCGGTTGATTACGGCTGGATGCGTCGCATTTCTTCCGGCAACCTGTTGCAGTTTCTGCAGCATCCTGAATTCCTTCAGGACCGCGTACCCACACTGGGTTTTTATGGCAGCTTTGCGCCTGCGGTACAACAATACAGTGTGCGTGGCAGTTCTTACTGGTCTTTGAAAGCTTTCCTCGCGTTGCTGGTTCCGGCTGATCACGCCTTCTGGACAGTCAAAGAAAGCGAAGGTGCATGGGAAACGTCACTGGCGGAAAACACTGTGCATAATAAATTTCAACCTGGCTCGGAAATTCTGATTACCAACTATCCGAATATCGGCGCATCGGAAGTTCGCGCCTGGTGCCATGTGAAGGTGATTGATAATTGGGAAGCCTTCCGCGGCAGCGAAAACTATAACCGTCTTTCCTACAACAGTGCTTTTCCCTGGCAGGCCGATGGCAGCAACGGCGAAGTCGCGATGAATTACCTGGTTAAAAATAAACAGGGAGTCTGGGAGGCGCTACGTTTATTCGATTTCAAAAAGTTCGACAACGGCATTTATTACCGTAGCGCGGTGTTGGAAACCGATGAGCAGGTTGCTTTCAATCTGGCGGATATTCCGCTGGCCAATGGAATTTTGCGTATTGATCAAAATATCAGTAAAACAGAGACCGACTTTCGTTTGGGGCATTACGCCTTGCCGGATAACGGGCAGGGCATTCGCAAGTCCAGCCGCAAGGTCAATAACCATGAGGTACAGTTGATTGATAATGGCGAGTATCAGTTGGCGTTAGTGTCGCTATCCGGCTGGGATAAAATAGAAACGTTGAATACTATCGGCTTGCACCCCGCCAGTGAAAAAAGCGCTGTTATTAATGTGCAGCATCGTTTGAAAAAATCTGCTGAAAGCCCGGTAACCTATGCCACCTTGATGCTGTGGAAAAAATCCGGTGAAACCTGGTCGGATGAAGAGTTGATGCCGGTCAAGTCTGTAAACGTTGAAGCTAAACATATTGATGTTGCTTTTAACGACGGAGCCAGAAAAAAAATCCGCTTTGAATAAAAATATTGCCGTAAACCTGATCACCCGATGCAAAGTCTGCGTCGGGTGATTTTATAAATGCGTTTTACAAATAAAGTCTTTACAAAAATTGTGGCGTCGAAATTTCCCCAAATTGCATAAATCGGTCGATATGTGACTAAAACAATCCTTTTCCGTAGTGGTAGTTTGCACCTTCCCCTTTTTTATAAAAAACTCGCATAAGAGCAATTTGCAGTTATACGAAACCGGGCTTAATCTTGCGTAATACGCATGGCCCTTTGCCTTGCTTCATCCGCGTTTGTATGAAGAAGGATTTCATTTTGACCAGGAGAATTGCTTTTCTGGCAACCTTGCCCGGTAACATGGATGACAGTGAATACGCCGAGCGTATTTATCATCTGTTTGACTCGGCGCGCATCTACAATAAGGAACACCGTATTCATGGTGCATTTCTTGTGCATCACAATACCTCGTTCCAGGTGCTGGAAGGCGAGTCGGGGGAGTTGGCTAAATATGTTTACCGTATGAGCCGCGATCCGCGCCTTTCATCGGTCAGTGTTATTCTCAATCGCGAAATTGCCCGGCCTCTCTTCAACCGTTGGACGATCAAATTATTAAATGAAGGGCACGGCGACCACGCCGGTTTTCTTGAAAAATTACATGATGCGCTGAAAAGCCAATGGTTGATTCAACAGGAAAAAGATAAAAGCCGACTGGCAGAGTTTTTCCCCTCCCGCAACCAGGAAAATATCCACATCGCGGTTCCGGTAGCGATTGCTGATGACGGCACGCGTTACCGGAAAATGGCTTTGTCAATGAAAGCCTGGCCGCGCCCCACGCAACTGCGGTTAACCGCCGACCTTATCAAACTCTGCCCTCGTCTTATTGGCCGAAAAATTGGCTACCAGCGGTTACTGGACATGGAACTGTTTAGCAGTGAAGAAAAACTGGTTGAGCAATTGCAACTGCTTGACCATATTCATGTACTGGAAATTTCCCCGGCTCAGCAGCCTGCGTCTCTGCCGACTCTGCAAGAACATACAGCGCCCACCCCCGTGTCTACCGGATCATTATTCAGCCAGGCATTGCGTAAATTTATTCATGCAAGAACAGACCGGGGAATGCATTGAATCATGGAAATGATCTATCAAAAACTGGCGGTGGTTGGCGAGGTGGGTGCCGGTAAAACGCAATTTATCCATACGATCAGCGAAATTTCTCCCTTCGCCACCGAGGCTAAATCCAGTGTCGATATCGGCAAGGAATACACCACCGTAGGAATTGATTACGGCCGGCTGATGTTGGCGGATCATATTGCGCTGGGCATCTATGGTTTGCCTGGGCAGCAGCGTTTTCAAATGCTGTGGGAGATGGTGCGCCGCGGTCTGTGGGGGTTATTGGTGCTGGTCCGGTTTAACGATGATGCCAAAATTCATGTTTTGCATGAAATTCTGGATTACTTTTTCGCCACGAAAAAAGATTTACCGCTGGTTATCGGGCTGACCCACTGTGACGAGGCGGCCAGTGATGACGATATCAATCTTTTGCTGGATTCCATTCAATACACGCTGGATGACCATCAGTTACAGGCGCCGGTTGTGCCGGTTGATCCGCGAGATGTGGAATCGTCATTGATGTTGTTATCTCTGTTCGATTCGTTGCAAAACCCGGCTGAAGATTTTGAGGAAAAATTACATGTCATCTGATGCTGATCTTCGTAACCGATTGCAGCCGCTGTTTGCCCGTTATGCAGAAAACGATGCGATAGAAGTGATTGCGCTGGCCACAACCGATGGCTTTCCTGTGTATAGCATCAATCAGGGCGCTGAACATTTTGCCGAGGACACACTATCTGCCGCCGCCAGCACCTTGCACTCGGTTAGCAACGCGGTAACGCGGCAAATATTGGGCAAAGGTTTCAAAATTACCTTTATTGAAGCGGAGCAGGGCAATGTTGCTTTTGTCGCACTGACGCTGTCGGGCCGCGATTATGTCCTGGTCATGTCAGCGCGGGAATCGCTCAATATCGCCAGCCTGCGATTATTGATTAACCGCCTGGCGAAGGAAATGGGTTAATAATCACTGCCGGCTCGCAACGCCGGTTACTTTAATGTTAGGGAGCGTGCTATGAGCAGTCTGGATGAAGTTACCAAAAGTTTGATGGAAATTGATGGCGCCCTGGGGTGCGCTATTGTGGATTACACCACCGGCATGTTGTTGTCGTCGGCCGGTTCCGGGGTGGATCTGGAACTGGCTGCTGCCGGCAACAGTGAAGTTGTGAAAGCAAAATTGAAAACCATGAAGACATTAAATATTAACGGTGGTATTGAAGATATATTAATCACGCTCAGTGAACAGTTGCACATTATTCGCCCCAGTGTCTCCAACGATGGTTTATTTATTTATCTGGTACTGGACAAGAAAAATTCCAACCTCGCGCTGGCGCGGCGCAAAACCGCTGACCTGGAAAAAACCTTGCAGAGAATATAAAAAATAACCGCCGCCAATTTATATTGACGGCGGTTATTTTCATTGCCGGCGGCGAAGTAGATAAACAACAGGCTGCCGGACTTTATTCGGTTGATATCTCTTAACCCGGCTTCACATTCACCAGCCGCACATCAAAAACCAGCACGGCATTGGGGCCAATTTTATCGCCCACGCCGCGCTTTCCCCAAGCCAGTTCTGGCGGTATGACAAATTCATAACGGCCGCCCTGGCGGGCGAGTTGCAAACCTTCGCGAATGCCGGGGATGGCTTCCTTCATAGTAAATTCGTCAGGGAAGCCGGTCTTGTAGGTGTCGGCAATCATCTTGCCATTCACACTGGAAATCCGCTGATGCACCACTACCGTATCGCCTGGCAGCGGTGATAAACCATCACCTTCTTCAACCACCCGATATAACAAACCGGATGCGGTTTCTTCCACGCCCGGCTTTTGCCGGAATTTTTCCAGGTAGTCGCCACTGGCTTTACGATTTTGGCCTGAAGAGCCCTTGTTCAATTTTTTATCACGCATCTGTCTTTCTGTTCCGTTCTCTCACGCTATAACCGGTATCGGTATAGAATAAACGATATCCATTTTTGTTGGCGCTGCCACTAAAGATTATCACCATGAAAGATATTAAAAGTCTGGATCTCAATTTGTTAAAAGCGCTTGAGGCATTGCTGGACGAGCGCAATGTAACACGGGCAGCGGCAAAGTTGGGGGTTACCCAGCCGGCGATGAGTGGCATGTTAACAAGATTGCGCGAAACCTTCGATGACCCGTTATTTGTACGCTCCCGCCACGGCATGATTCCCACCCCGCGTGCAGAGGCATTAACTGCACCGGTGCGTCAGGTTATTTGTGAAATTTCAGAATTGATTCAACCTGCTATTTTCGATCCTGCTTCAGCGCGGCTTACTTATACCATCGCTGCAACGGATTATGCTTTTCGCGCGGTAGCCGTTCCTTTTATTGCGCTGCTAAAACAACATGCACCGCAAATCCGGGTATCGCTGGTGGCGATTCGTGATAGCTCGTTGCAACAACAACTGGAGCGCGGCGAAATAGACCTTGCGTTGATCTCTCCGGAAAATTCGCCACCGGAAATGCACGCCCGTTCTTTATACGAAGAGCGCTATGTATGCGTGGTGCGGGAGACGCATCCGGTGGTGCAACAATGGCCGATCACGCCTGAACAATTTTGCGCGATGGACCATGCACTCGGTTCCTATACCGGTGGCGGTTTTTACGGTGTGACGGATGAAGCGCTGCAACCTTTCGGTTTGCAGCGGCAGGTAACGCTTTCAGTGCAGAGTTTTGCCGTGCTGCCAGACATCTTGCGCGCAAGCGATATGATTGCGGTATTGCCCTCGCGGCTGGTCAAGGGTATTCAGGGGCTGGCAGTACTTGAGCCACCCATCCCGATTCCCGGTTTCACCAACAGTGCCGTTTGGCATGAACGCACGCACCGCGACAGTGCACATCGCTGGTTGCGTGATTTGCTATTTCAAATTTGCCTGCGGCCCTGCTTATAAGAAAGGCACAATACGAGTTGGCGTTAGGGTCTGTGTTTCAAAACCGTCAGTCAGGGGCGCCCGGCGAGGGATGACTCGTCGGAGCTACAGGGAAGATGCATTCGCCACTTCCATGTGGCTCACCCTGCGGGCAGCTTCGCTGTGCAAATTGGCTATCCTGCCAATTTGTCATGCGTTTTTGGAACAAACATCCTGATGACAAACGGACAGAATGGCACCTCTTAAATATAAATAGCTTGGACAGAAAGATGCTTCACTTATCCGGCGTGCAGGTTTGGCCGTACTTGTGAAATGGTTATTTCGTTGAACGTGCAGCACCGCGATAGCGTTCCAGCCAATGGGCGTAGGATGAAGGCAGTACCCAGTCGGGGCGGTTCACGCCGAGTACTTGCGCCAGATGGTACACGTAATGTGGGTTGGCGAGGTTGGCGCGGCCGATCATCACCAGATCCATTTGGCCATCTGCCACCACACGTTCGGCAAGCTGTGGATCATCAATGCCCCATGATGCAGCGACGGGCAAACCGGCTTCGCGGCTGACACGCTCGGCAATCGGCGCCAGAAACGCCGGTGTTGCCCAGGGAATATTCACATCCGGAATCACAAAGTTCACACTCACGTTCAGCATATCCAAACCCGCTTCGCGCATCTTGCGCACCAGCGCGATGGACTCACTCAGTGTTTCTTCATCGCGACCATCGTATTCAATAACACCAAAGCGGGCGGTCAGTGGCAGATTTTCCGGCCAAACTTCGCGCACAGCAGCAAGAGTTTCCAGCAAAAAGCGGCTGCGATTTTCGAAGCTGCCGCCATACTGATCATCACGTTGGTTGCTGTGTGGTGAAAAGAAACTTTGCGCCAGATAGCCGTGAGCAAAATGCAATTCCAGCCATTCAAAACCGGCGTCGCGGGCGCGGCGGGCGGCGGCCACAAAATCTGCCTGAACGCGGGCAATATCATCCAGCGTCATGGCGGTGGGCACTTTGCCCAGATCGTTACCAAAGGCGATGGCAGAAGGCGCGATGGTTTGCCAGCCGCGGGCATCGCCTTCGGCAATATGGTCGTCACCTTCCCAGGGATTATTGGCGCTGGCTTTGCGGCCGGCGTGGGCGATTTGAATACCTGGTACAGAACCTGCTGCTTTGATACCGGCTGCAATCGTCGCCATGCCTTCTGCTTGCTGGTCATTCCACAAGCCGGTGCAATCCGGGGTGATGCGACCTTCGGGGGAAACCGCGGTAGCTTCTACAATCACCAGCCCGGCACCGCCACGAGCGATAGACGGATAGTGCACCTGATGCCATTCGTTGGTAAAACCATCTACCGCTTTGTACTGGCACATGGGCGGTACAGCGATGCGGTTGCGCAGGGTGACGTCTTTCAGGGTGAAAGGGGTAAATAAAGCAGACATGGAAATTCCTTAAGTGGTCGCGATGCACCAGGCTGATTTGCCGGCTCGCGTGGGGAAATTTGCTCGGTTCGAAAGCGGTGAGCCGTTTCGAATGGGTGCATGATGATGAGGCAGTAGAAATAAGTCCAATCCAGTATTTTTATTCTGATCATCAGCAAATCTGATAATTGGTGTCGCCCTTATCTTTGTTTGTCGTGTGGTCGCCGCAAACCGACTATTTTTATTTATGATGTAAACCGATCATTTACCTGGGAGGAGAATATGTTGTTCCGTGTTGGTTGTTTGTTGTTGCTGAGCTTGTGCTGTCGGGCTTTCGCCCAGGAGGAGCCGGTTACCTATGGTTCCCGTCTTGAGGGGTTTGATTACCCGTTCGAGGTAAAAACCTTTGCCTTTGAATCTCAGCAACAGGCGCTGGAAATGGCCTACATGGACATTCAGCCGGAAAAGCCCAACGGGGCCACGGTGGTGCTGTTTCATGGCAAAAACTTCTGCGCCGCCACTTGGGAAGGCAGTATTGCTGAACTGCACCGCGCCGGTTTTCGGGTAATCGCACCGGATCAGGTCGGCTTTTGCAAATCCAGCAAACCGGATGCCTATCAATTCACATTTCAACAACTCGCCGCCAACACCCGCGCGCTGCTGGACTCGCTCGATATTAAAGACGTGACCGTCATGGGGCACTCCATGGGCGGCATGCTGGCGACCCGGTTTGCGCTGCAATACCCGCAACAAACCCGTCAGCTGGTGATGGTAAACCCGATTGGTCTGGAAGACTGGAAAGCGCTGGGCGTTCCTTATCGCAGCGTTGACCAATGGTTTGAGCGCGAGATGAAAACCTCGGCTGAAGGTATTCGCCAGTATCAGCTGAACACCTACTACGCCGGTGAATGGCGCCCGGAATTTGATCGCTGGGTAGAAATGCAGGCGGGCATGTTTCGTGGTCGCGGCAAACACGCGGTGGCCTGGAATTCGGCGCTGACCGCCGACATGATTATGTCGCAGCCGGTGCTTTATGAATTTCCGCTGTTGAAAATGCCGGTACTGTTGCTGATTGGCGAGCTGGATAACACCGCACTCGGCAAAGACGCCGCCGCGCCAGAGTTGCAAGCACAGCTGGGCAATTACAAAGTGCTGGGCAAGACTGCGGCCGAGCAGATTCCCGATGCCAAATTGGTGGTTTTCGAAGACCTCGGCCACTCCCCCCATATTCAGGCACCGGACCGTTTCCACAAGGCACTCTTATCCAATCTGGTGCGTTAATTTTGCACAGTTCTACAGGCAGTGGCTCGTCAATCAGGAATCAGACCGTCTGCCGCAGGGATGCGGCAGTCGAGCCCCCATGGACGGGTTTACGGCGAGTCTGAATCCTGATTGACGAGCCGATGCAGGCTCCGATGGTGAAAGTTGATGCAACTCGGTGATATCGATTTACGGCTGCTGCGGGTTTTTCTGGCGGTGGCCGATGCCAATGGCATCAGTAATGCCCAGGCACTGCTCGGGCGTGATGCCTCCACCATCAGCAAACATATTGGCCAACTGGAAAGCCGCCTCGGCTTTCGTTTGTGCGAGCGTGGCCGTTCGGGTTTTGCGTTAACGGAAGAGGGCGCCACGATTTACCGCCGCGCTACCGAATTGTTCAATGCCACCCGCCGTTTTGAGCAGGATGCGCTGGCGATGCAACGCCAGCTCAGCGGCCCCATTCGCATCGCCATGATCGACAACCTGATTACCGATGCTACCTGCCCGTTAATGCCCACCTTGCAACGCTTCTCCCGCCGCGAACAAAACGATGTGGAATTTTTTATCGACATCACCGCCCCGGCAAAAATCGAGCAGGCGGTGCTGGATAATCAGGCGGATATCGGCATCGGCATCTTTATGCATGGTTTGCAGGAACTGGAATATCTGCCGCTCTATGAAGAGCGCGACTATCTCTACGTGGCCAGCGGTCATCGACTCGCCGGTTTGGTTGGTGAGCAACTGCAACAGGCACTGATTCAAGAACGCAAAGTGGCTCGGGAATTTCTTGAACAGGCGGATCTGTTATTGATGGGCGAGCAAAGTGAGGTGCCGCATGCCTGGGTCAGTAATATCGAAGCCGCTGCCATGCTGATTCTGGCCGGCAGTCATGTCGGCTTTTTGCCCGGCCATTTCGCCAACCGCTGGGTAGAGCGGGGTGAGCTGGTGGCACTTGATCCGCAGCAATTTCAGCGAGTGTCATCCATTCAGGCCATTACCCGTAAAAACAAACGCCGACCGCGGCCGGTGCTGCAAGCTTTTCTGGACGATCTGCAACAAACCTGCGTTACCTGCAATTAACTGCCGGTATACCTGCAATGCTTACCATTGGACGGCGTTTTCCCGGCTGACAGAATCGGGTCGTATTCGGGATTTTCTGAAAGAGGCATCACTATGAAACGTCAATGGTTTGCAGGATTGATACTGGCAGCAACCAGCTGCTTTTCTCTCAGCGCATTTGCTGCCGAAAAATTGCCGCAGGTGCGCATTGCCTGGTCGGTGTATGTCGGTTCCATGCCGCTGGGTTACGCAGAAGAGACGGGCATTCTCAAGCGCTGGGGCGAGCAATACGGTATTGATTTGCAGGCGGTGCAGATCAACGACTACGTTGAAGGCATCAATCAATTCACTGCCGGTCAGTTTGACGGCACCATCGCTATGTTGCTGGATGCACTGACCATCCCGGCGGCATCTGGCGTGGACACCAGCGTGGCGCTATTGCTGAACAATTCGCTGGGCAATGATGGTTTGATCCTCAAAGGCGGCAAGGATTTAACCAGCCTCAAAGGCAAATCGGTCAACCTGGTACAGTTCTCCGGTTCCCACTATCTGCTGGGTCGGGCGCTGGCCAAAGCCGGTTTGACCGAGCGCGATTTAACCGTGGTCAACACCTCTGATGCCGACATGATCGCCATGTTTCCCAATGGCAAAGTGAATGCCGTAGTGACCTGGCAACCGCAACTGGGAGCGATTCTTTCCAGCTATCCGGACGCACATTTGGCCTTCAGTTCGGCGGACATACCCGGTGAGATCAACGATGGTTTGCTGCTGCGCACCGAATTGCTGCAACAACATCCGGACCTCGGCAAAGCGCTGGCCGGTGCCTGGTTTGAAGTGATGGATATTCTCGCTACACCCGGCGCAAAACGCGATGAAGCCATCGCGCAGATGGCCGCTGCATCCGGCACCGATGCTGCCGGTTTTGAAGCGCAGCTGAAAACCACCCATTTTTATGCGCGAGGCGAGGGCGCGTCCTTTGTTGCCAGTCAGGAATTTCAGGACAAGCTGACATTGATCCAGCAATTCAGCTTTGACAATGATCTGCTCGGCGAAGGCATTCGCAACCCCGGTGATATCGGCATCGAATATCCCGGTAAAGTGGTCGGCAATGTGCAACGGGTTAACCTGCGCTTCCCCGCCACCTACATGGAGAAGTGATCATGTCCTCCATGGGATTTGTTAACGCAATACCTTACGCCTGGCCGCTGTCCGGTCAGTGGTCCAGGCAGGACACCGCGCTGATCGTGATCGACATGCAGTCAGATTTTCTCCACCCGGAAGGTTACTTTGCCTCCATGGGTTATTCGGTGGCGGCGGGGCGCGCTGCCATCGAACCCACAGCGACCTTGCTGGAATACATGCGTGCAATCGGTGTCACCGTGATTTACACCCGCGAAGGGCATCGCCCGGATCTCAGCGATCTCAACCCGACCAAACGATTGCGTGGAGAGTTAAAGGGGACGCCGATTGGCGCCCAAGGGCCCTTGGGGAAGTTTCTGGTTCGCGGTGAAAAGGGCTGGGACATAGTGCCGGAGCTGGAGCCGCAACCCGGTGACATTCTGCTCGATAAACCTGGCAACAGCGCCTTTCATGCCACCGATCTGGATCAGATTCTGCGCAGCAAAGGCATCCGCCAGTTGATTCTTACCGGCGTTACGACCGATGTCTGCGTCCATTCCACCATGCGCGAAGCCAACGACAAGGGCTACGATTGTGTGCTTCTGTCAGATTGCTGCGCAGCGGGAGAAGCACATTTGCATCAGGCGACGGTGGATATCACCCTCAATGAAGGCGGTATTTTTGGTGCGGTTGCGGAATCGGCAGATGTTTTGAAGGTGCTGGCAAAGGCTTGTGAAGCGGCTTGAAACCGGTAAGAGAAACGCTTGAGTAAAAACCGACCGTTCAGGCTGCACAAGCTTCATATCAGCATGATGTGAGTTTGGCGTCAGACCACTTATTACAAAACTATCGAGCTATGGACGCCCGCCATGGATGGCGGAAGTTAGAACAATGCAGGAGCAATCGCCGTTGACTCGTCAGAGCTACCGAGAAAGATGCATTCGCCACATCCGTGTGGCTCACCCTCCGGGCAGCTTCGCTGTGCAAATTAGCAATCCTGCCAATTTGTCATGCGTTTCTGGAACAAGTGGTCTGACGCCAAACGTATAGAATGGCACCTGTTAAAAAAGCTTGGAAAACAGGCGGAGCAATAATCCGAGTAATCGCTTTTAAAAACCATTCAATGCTTTTTCGCCGCATTTTGCGCGGTGATATTAACCAAAGTCGCAATTCCCTGATTACGCAATTTGTTCATCAGTTCCGCCAGCTTATCAACCTCACTCGCCACCAGCTGTCGATTATCAGCAAACTTCAATCGCCCCTTTTTCACCAACTCTTCTACATAAGCCGGGCGCACGCGCAAACGGATGGCAGCTTCTTCAATAGAAATCAGTAACTCGGACATCGGGCGGGGCTCCAAAAAAATCAGGCTGCATTATTGAACAGGACGGGCGGCATCCGGCGGTGACCGCAGTGATCGGGCTGTGCCATAATCGCCCTTTTTTTCTGCCACCGTCTTCGCGCAATCAAGGTATGTTACATGAACAGTCATGGCACTCTCTACACCGTTTCTGCTCCGTCCGGCGCCGGAAAAACCAGTCTGGTTGCCGCGCTGGTAAAGTCCAATCCTGAAGTGTGTGTATCCATCTCCCACACCACACGTGCCATGCGCCCTGGCGAAGAAGATGGTGTGAACTACCATTTTGTTAATCACGCGACTTTCGAAACCATGCTCGAAAGCGGTGATTTCCTCGAACATGCGCGGGTTTTCAGTAATTTATACGGCACTTCGCAGCAATGGGTGGTAGAGCGCCTGTCGCAGGGTATTGACGTTATTCTGGAAATTGACTGGCAAGGTGCTGAGCAAGTACGCAAGTTAATGCCGGAAACTGTCAGCCTGTTTATCTTGCCTCCGTCGCTGGCAGCCTTGCGTCAGCGTTTGACCGGTCGCGGTCAGGATGATGAAGCAGTGATTGAAGCGCGTATGCAGGAAGCCATCAGCGAAATTTCCCACTACATAGAAGCGGATTACCTGATTATCAACGACGATTTCACCATAGCCCTGGCGCAATTGCAGTCACTGATTACCAGCCAGCATTTGCGTCTATCGCGTCAGGCGGTAAAACATCAGGCGTTATTGAGTGAATTATTAGGCTAAATGCAGCAAAAACGAGGTGTTTGGCACAGCTTAACGCGGTTGCAGCTGGCGACTTGCGGCCATCTGACGCATAATGACCCCTTGAAAACGCAGCCTCCAGCTGCAATGTACACACAGGCACGGAAATTTTATGGCACGTATTACTGTTGAAGATTGTTTGGCACATGTAGATAACCGTTTTGAGCTGGTGATGGTAAGCAGCAAACGTGCGCGCCAGTTGGCTATCGGTGGTAAGGAACCGCATGTTCCTGAAGAGAACGACAAGCCGACCGTTATTGCGTTACGGGAAATTGAAGAAGGCTTTATTGATGCCAGCATCCTGCTGGAAAAAGATACCTTGCCGCAGCCCAAGCCCGAGCGCACTTACGATAACGAAATCTGATCGTGATGACCGCACGCCAGTGCGGTCATGTGTTTCCGGGGGAGAATCGCGTTGCAAACCATAGAGGCCTTAAGTCACCGACTTTCGTCCTACCTGGATGTCAGCCAGATCAATCTGGTGAAGCGCGCGTATTTTTATGCCGAACAGGCACACGACGGCCAAAAGCGCCGTAGTGGCGAACCCTACATTACCCATCCGCTCGCCGTAGCAGACATCCTTGCGCAAATGCACATGGACCATCAAAGCCTGATGGCAGCCATGCTGCACGACGTGATTGAAGATACCGGCATCAGTAAAAAGGCCATTGCCAGCCAATTTGGCGGCTCGGTTGCCGATCTGGTCGACGGTGTCAGCAAGCTCACCCAGTTCGAGTTTGAATCCCAGGCGGCCAAGCAGGCCGAAAACTTCCAGAAAATGGCGCTGGCCATGGCCAATGACTTGCGGGTTATTCTGGTCAAACTCGCTGACCGCTTGCACAACATGCGTACTCTCGGCGCCATGCCGCCCGATAAAAAACGCCGCATCGCCAAGGAAACCCTCGAGATTTATGCGCCCATCGCCCATCGTCTGGGCATGAACGATATGCGCATGGAGTTCGAAGATCGCGGCTTTTACGCGATGTACCCGCTGCGTGCCACCCGTTTGCAAGCTGCGCTGAAAACCGCGCGCGGTAATCGCAAAGAACTGGTAGAGCAAATCCAGACGTCTATCGAGAAGCGGCTTTCCCGGGAAAACCTGCAGGCCGACGTGCTTGGCCGCGAAAAGCATCTCTTCAGCATCTATGAAAAAATGCGCCTGAAGAAGAAATTCTTCAAGGAGATTATGGATGTCTATGCCTTCCGCATCGTGGTCGACAGTGTTGATACCTGTTACCGGGTGCTGGGTGTGGTGCACAACCTGTACAAGCCGGTTGCCGGCGAGTTCAAGGATTACATCGCTATTCCCAAAGCCAACGGCTATCAGTCGCTGCATACCGTATTGGTAGGCATGCACGGGGTACCGATTGAAGTGCAAATTCGCACTAAAGAAATGGACGAGATGGCCAACAACGGCATCGCTGCGCATTTCCTGTATAAATCCAATACCGATGACCTGAATGCCAGCCACAACCGTGCCCGTGAATGGGTGCAAGGGTTGCTGGAAATGCAGCGTCGCGCTGGTGACTCTCTGGAATTTATCGAAAACGTTAAAATCGATCTCTTCCCCGATGAGGTGTATGTTTTTACGCCGAAAGGCAAAATTGTCGAGTTGCCGCACGGCGCAACGGCGGTGGATTTTGCCTACGCGGTGCATACGGATATTGGCCATGCCTGTGTTGCCTGCCGGGTCAATGGCCGTTTGGCGCCCTTGTCGCAGCCGCTGCAAAGCGGTCAAAAGGTGACCATTATCACAGCCCAGGGCGCGCAGCCCAATCCCAATTGGCTGAATTTCACCGTGTCCGGCAAGGCGCGCAGTGCGATTCGCCACTACCTGAAAAATCAGCGTCATCACCAGTCGGTTGCGCTGGGTCGTCGTATGCTGGCGCGCGCGTTAAGCGATATTCAACTGGACATCGACCACCTGTTGCCCGCGCAGCTGGAAAAGTTATTGCAAACCACCCAGCTCGAAACCATGGATGATTTGCTGGAAGACATTGGCCTGGGCAACCGCATTGCCTACGCCGTTGCCCGTTTGCTGGCACCGGAAACCGAAGCCAAAAGTCGTGGCAGCAGTATTTATTCGCCGCTGACCATCGACTCCTCCGAAGGCATGTTGATTACCTTCGCCCGCTGCTGCCGCCCGATTCCTGGCGACCCGATTATCGGCCATATCAGCTCCGGTAAAGGCTTGGTCGTTCACCAGGAAACCTGCCGTAACATCGCCGAAATTCGCCACAATCCCGAGAAAATCAGCATGGTAAACTGGGCGCCTACGGTGACCGGTGAATTCCTTGTGGATGTGCGTGTTGAAGTAGAATCCGAACGTGGCATTATTGCGACCCTGGCCACCCGGATTACCGAGCAAGGTGGCAGTATTGAACATATCAACGTGCAGGAGCGCGACGCGCACAACAGCGTGATCAACCTCTGTATTGGCGTACATAATCGCGTGCATCTGGCCAATATCATGCGCCGCATTCGCAATATGAGCTTTGTTATTCGTATTGCCCGCAGCAAGAACTGATTGGCGGTAGCTGGTTCATCGCCTTCACCCTGTTTATACTCCCGTGTTTTTGTCGGTTCTTTCCCGTTTCGATGAACTTTTACCTGTATTGATGAGTTTTCAAGGATATTTATGAGCAATAAAGCGGTTATTCACACCCATCAGGCACCTGCCGCTATCGGCACTTATTCCCAGGCCATCAAGGTTAATAGCACCACGTATTTATCGGGCCAGATTCCGCTGGACCCGGAAACCATGACGCTGGTTGACGGCGACTTTGCTGCCCAGGCGCATCAGGTGTTTAAAAACCTGAGAGCGGTCTGTGAAGCGGCCAATGGCAGCCTGGCGGATATCGTCAAACTCAATATCTATCTGACCGACCTGGCCAATTTCCCCATCGTTAACGAAGTGATGGCGGAATATTTTGTGCAGCCTTACCCGGCGCGCGCGGCTATCGGCATCAACCAGCTGCCGAAAGATTCGCTGATCGAAGCGGATGGCGTGATGGTGGTTTAAAGCATTTTTCAGAGGTTCCCTATATAATCGCGCCTCATTTGTCCTTGCGCGCTGCGCATCATCCACTTTGCGCCCCGGCGTCGATGGAGCTTTTGTTATGTCCAACCGTGTAGCCCAGGTAGAACGCAACACCCTGGAAACCAAAATTAAAGTCAGCCTCGACCTCGATGGTAAAGGAACTGGCGTATTCAACACCGGTGTTCCTTTTCTGGAGCACATGATGGATCAGATCGCCCGTCACGGCATGATTGATCTGGACATCGTTTGTGATGGCGACACCCACATTGATGATCACCATTCGGTAGAAGACATTGGTATCACCCTGGGCCAGGCGATTGCCAAAGCGGTAGGCGACAAAAAAGGCTTGCGTCGCTATGGCCACGCCTACGTGCCGCTCGATGAAGCGCTGTCCCGCGTAGTGATTGATTTCTCCGGCCGTCCGGGTCTGTTTCTGGATATTCCGTTTACCCAAAAGCGCATTGGTACGTTTGATACCGAATTGTTTTGGGAGTTTTTTCAGGGCTTCGTCAACCATGCCGGTGTGACTTTGCACATCGACAACCTGCGTGGTCATAACTCGCACCACCAGGCCGAGACCGTGTTCAAAGCCTTTGGCCGCGCCTTGCGTATGGCGCTGGAACTCGACCCGCGCATGGAAGGCATGATGCCCTCCACCAAAGGTTCGCTCTGATTATTTTTCTTTTTTTCGTCGCCGTTGCAGGTTTTTATGAGTACACAAACAGTCGCAGTGATTGATTACGGCATGGGCAATTTGCACTCGGTCGCCAGCGCGCTGGGTCATGTTGCCACTGGTGAATCGATTGTTATCACTGCCGATCCTGCCGTGGTTGCGGCTGCTGACCGGGTGGTCTTTCCCGGCGTTGGCGCGATCCGGGATTGCATGGGCGAAATTCGCCGCCTCGGTTTCGATAACCTGTTGCGTGAACAGGTTGCCAGCGGCAAACCGGTATTGAGTATTTGTGTCGGCATGCAGGCGTTGATGCAGCACAGCGAAGAAAACGACGGTGTTGATTGCATCAACCTGGTGCCAGGTCAGGTCAAATTTTTCGGTGAACACCTGCGCGATGAAGCGGGCGAGCCGTTAAAAGTACCGCACATGGGCTGGAATCAGGTTAACCAGGCCATTGACCACCCCTTGTGGCAGCAGATCGCTCGCGATAGCCGGTTTTATTTTGTGCACAGTTACTACGTGCAGGCCGAAGACCGCAAACTGGTGGCAGCAACTACGCAATATGGCGTTTCCATTGATGCTGCGCTGGCTCGCAACAATTTGTTTGCGGTGCAATTCCACCCGGAGAAAAGCCACACCGCCGGTTTGCAGTTATTGAAGAATTTTTTACAGTGGGATGGTCGGTCCTGATTACCCGCCAATCGCTCAGAGGATCGGGCAGAAGCCTCCGGAACACGCCGTGAACCCGGTACCTGCGCTCTCCTGGAGCTTCGGTACACTTCCCACTTCCCTGTGGGGCGTCCATGGGGGCTCGACTGCCGCATCCCTGCGGCAGAGTTCCGGACACTTCTACCCGATCCTCTCTACGAAAATGTGCAAGTATTAAGAGAAGAAACGTTATGCTGATTATCCCCGCAATTGATTTGAAAGATGGCCAGTGCGTGCGCCTGCGTCAGGGTTTGATGGACGACTCCACGGTATTTTCCGATGACCCGGTAGCCATGGCCGCCCAATGGGTTGAGCAAGGCTGCCGCCGTCTGCACCTGGTTGACCTCAATGGCGCTTTCGAAGGCAAGCCGGTTAACGGCGGCGTGGTGACGGCTATCGCCAAAGCCTACCCGAAACTGCCCATTCAAATCGGTGGCGGTATTCGCAGCGCAGAAACTATTGAGTACTACCTGAACGCGGGCGTCAGCTACGTTATTATCGGCACCAAAGCGGTAAAAGAACCGCAATTTGTCACCGATATGTGCAAACTCTTCCCCAATCGCATCATTGTTGGCCTCGATGCCAAAGATGGCTGGGTGGCTACGGATGGTTGGGCGGAAGTATCCAATGTGCAGGCCAGCGAATTGGCCAAGCGCTTCGAGCAGGATGGCGTTTCCAGCATCGTTTACACCGATATCGCCCGCGACGGCATGATGCAGGGTGTGAATGTGGAAGCCACCGTTGCTATGGCGCAAGCCTCCAGCATTCCGGTGATCGCCTCCGGTGGTATTACCAATATGGATGATATTGTTCGACTGAAGGCGCAAGAGCATCACGGCATTGTTGGTGCAATTACCGGTCGCGCTATTTACGAAGGCACTCTCAACATGGCCGAAGCCCAGGGCTTCTGCGACAGCTTCAAATAACAGGTTAATTATGGCGCTCGCAAAACGTATTATTCCCTGCCTGGATGTTGATAATGGCCGTGTGGTAAAAGGCGTGAATTTCGTCGGCATTCGCGATGCCGGTGATCCGGTAGAAATTGCCAAACGCTACAATGATGAAGGCGCTGACGAAGTCACTTTTCTGGATATTACCGCCACCCACGAAGGCCGTGATACCACCGTGCATACGGTTGAGAAAATCGCCAGCGAAGTGTTTATTCCGCTCACCGTGGGCGGCGGTATTCGCACCGTGGACGACATTCGCATTATGCTGAATGCCGGTGCTGACAAAGTCAGTATCAACTCGGCGGCGGTGTTTAATCCGGATTTTGTAAAAGCGGCTTCCGATCGTTTCGGCGCCCAGTGCATTGTGGTTGCCATTGATGCCAAGAAAGTAAGTGGCCCCGGTGAAACCCCGCGCTGGGAAATCTTCACCCACGGCGGCCGCAAGCCAACCGGGCTGGACGCGGTGGAGTGGGCGGTGCGCATGGCTGAGTACGGCGCAGGTGAGATTCTGCTGACCAGTATGGACGGCGACGGCACCAAAAAAGGTTACGATCTGGGCGTCACTCGTGCGATCAGCGATGCGGTGCGAGTGCCTGTTATTGCCTCTGGCGGCGTGGGTAATTTGCAGCATTTGGTGGACGGTGTAAAAGAAGGCCGCGCCGATGCAGTGCTGGCGGCCAGTATTTTCCACTTCCGCGAATACACCATTCCCGAAGCCAAAGCCTTTATGCGCGAGCAGGGTGTTGAAGTTCGGTTGTAACCGGCCCGCTTTATAGCTCTCGTGCGAGTGCTATAAAAAAAATGCCTGAGTCGTTAACACGGCTCAGGCATTTTTTTTACCGTCGATGACAGATCGGGTAGTAATAACTAGCGGGACCTGCGGGCAGCCGGGGTTACGCTGCCCTGTACCTCTTTAGCATTTCAGAGGTGCCCGGATCGGACGAGCGAATATAGTCGATAAAAGCCACAGCGCCGTTCTGCGCGTCGCTGGCTGAATCAAATGGGCCGATATCCACACCTTCACGGGTGCTGTAATACCAGTAGCCGTCTTTTTGCAGAAAACGCCCGCTACGCGGAGGGATAACGCCATCTTCACCGTTTCTGTGAGCCATGATTTATACCTGCTGACGCATTATATGAGAATGTGTAAAGCATAAGCCTGCCGAATCAGTTATTCAACTTTTAATCATTATAAGAAGCTATTTGGGAAAACGGATATATCGAGTGGTTATTGTCTCGGGCATTCAGCGTTCGAATTGCGTCACAATATCCGGGTAGAAGAGTTTTTTCAGGCGGCTGCGGTGCTGCTGATCCTGCCACAGTCGGTTCAGTTCGGCATCGGTTCGCCATAACAGCAGCGGTGGCGCAGCACACAACGCCAACGGCAAAGGTTTGGGCAGGTAGGTTGCCGCCGGGGCGTGTTGTGCAATCAATTGCGAGGCCGGTACCACGGTTACGCCGGTATCCGCGAGCAGCGCATCCAGTTGTTTGAGCACCGCGATGGTTTCAGGGTAGGGATGGCCAATGGCTACCGCATAACCCTGGCGTTGCGCCAATTGGATGGCTTGTTGCACTTGCCGGGTAATGGCGGTTTTTTCGCGCCGGTTATCCAGAAAAACATCCCGCTTCATGGCAGGCAGGCCATTTTCCCGTGCCGTGTCCAGCGCGACGGTTTTATCCGTGGTGCGGCTGTCGATAAAATAAAGTTGCCGATCAGCCAGTACATGCATCAGCGCGTGCATGGCACCGGTTTCCCGCGTCAGCTGGCTGCCCATGTGATTGTTAATGCCGCGCGCATGAGGCACCTCCGCCAGCATGCGTTTTAACAGGGCTTGCAGTTGGCTGTTGCTCATACTGCCGGTCAACATGTGTTTGTCAGCGTAGTCCGGGCGGGTAGCGCTCATGGGCGCGTGCAGCATAATTTCCTTGCCGTAGCGGGCGCCGCTATTGGCGAGTTTTTTTCCGTGGGGCGTAAAAGGCAGTACCGCGAGGGTGACGGCGTGGTTCAGCTCGACCAGCTGCTGACCCGCAGTGGCGTTGTAGCCAACGTCATCAATAATAATGGCAAGTTCCGCCGCGTTAATGAGAGAAGAAAAGCTCCACAGTAACGCGGCCAGCAGACAATATCGGGTCACATCAATCCAGCGATTCGGGCAGCTCTTCAGGCAGAATGTCCCCGGCATCGCGTTTCACTTCGGCCGTTTGCAGCGGTTTTGCGTCACCACCTTCCTGCTGTTTACGGAAAATGTGCAAGCCTTTCAGCAGATTCAGCGCTTCCTGTAGCTGATTGTCTTTGCGGCTGGGGTCGGCAATGGAAACCGTGCGTGTTTGTTCGCGGCTCTTCGAACCCACTTCTTCACCGCCTTTTTTATTTTGCAGATGACCGGCCAGATCTGCTTCGGTAGGTACCGGCCCCGCCGCTTTCAGTGCGGTAACTTCAGCGCGCTCAACAATCACGTCAGGTTCGATGCCTTGCGCCTGAATAGAGCGACCGCCCGGCGTGTAATAAAGTGCGGTGGTCAGTTTAATAGCGCGGCTTTCGCTGATAGGAATCACGGTTTGTACCGAACCTTTACCGAAGCTGCGGGTGCCCATAATGACCGCACGTTTATGATCTTGCAGCGCGCCGGCGACAATTTCCGACGCGGAAGCCGAGCCTTCATTGATCAGCACTACAATCGGCAAGCCGTTGGAGGCGTCACCGGAGCTGGCAGTGTAATTGATATCACTGTTTTCCAACCGGCCTTCGGTGTAAACCACCAGACCGGTATCGAGGAAGGCGTCAACCACTTCAACCGAGGCTTGCAACACGCCGCCTGGGTTATTGCGCAGGTCGAGAATAATGCCTTTTAAATTCGGCGTTTTTTCCAGTTGTTCGCGCACACGGCGAGCGGTGTCGCGGCCGCTGTCGATCTGGAATTGGGCAATACGAATATAAAGAAAATCGTCGTCCATGATGCGGGTGCGAACGCTTTGCACTTTGATGGTGTCGCGCAGAATAACCACATCAAACGGCTTTTCCACGCCGCTGCGCATAATGGTCAGTATCAGCTCGCTGCCTTTGGGGCCGCGCATCATCTGAATGGCTTCATTCAACGACATGCTTTTAACCGGTTTGTCGTCGAGACGAATAATCAGGTCACCGGTTTCGATACCGGCTTTTTGCGCCGGGGTGCCGTCAATCGGAGAGATAACTTTGATAAAGCCGTTTTCCTGGCCGATTTCAATGCCAACGCCGCCGAACTCGCCGGTGGTATTGACCTGCAAATCTTCAAAGGCTTTTTTATCGAGGTAGGCGGAGTGCGGATCCAGTTCGGACAGCATGCCCTTGATGGCGTACTCCAGCAATTTGCTATCGCTGATTTCTTCAACGTAGCCACTGCGGATATGGTCGTACACCCGCGTAAACATGCGCAGGTCTTCCAACGGCAACAACCCTTCGCCGGACTCATCG
Source organism: Cellvibrio polysaccharolyticus (assembly GCF_015182315.1). Classification (NCBI taxonomy): domain Bacteria; kingdom Pseudomonadati; phylum Pseudomonadota; class Gammaproteobacteria; order Cellvibrionales; family Cellvibrionaceae; genus Cellvibrio; species Cellvibrio polysaccharolyticus. The sequence goes on along the minus strand of NZ_PRDL01000001.1, from coordinate 4,215,950 downwards.
CTTTTCGGAGCAGCTGCAAAAACTCCAAGAGGCAATGCCAGTACACCGGCAATGAGCAACAGGCGATTGAGTGACGCGTACAGCATGGGTTTCTCCAGCGGAATCCGGGTTCCGCACACTTCCGGCTAACGACGGGCAAAGGTTAAAACGTTGGGTCCTTTCTGTGCTCGAACAGTTTCATCATAGCTGCCATTCGATTTTCACAGTCAATACAGTATTTAAACATCGGCTGGATCACAAGCGTTGGCATTGCCTGAAAAAATAACCGCTGTTTTCACACATCATACACGCGCGAGCCAGTTAACGGGATTAACCGTCTTGCCCTGGCGGCGAATTTCAAAATACAAACCATTTTTTTCCTGGCCGCCGCTGTTGCCAACTTTGGCAATCACGTCACCGGCATTGACCCATTCACCGGTAGCGCGCGACAAACTCTGGTTGTGGGCGTAGAGGCTGAGGTAGCCTTCGCCATGATCCACAATTACCAGCAGCCCGTGGCCGCGAAAATAATCGGCAAATACCACTCGCCCGTGGTGTACGGCAATTACCGGTTGGCCAGCGTTGGCGGTGATAACAATGCCTTCAGACTGCAAACGGGTGTTTGGCCGCACAGCGCCAAATCGTGTGGTGAGTTGGCCCTTCGTTGGCCAGGGCATCTTGCCCTGGCGTTTGCTGAAAGCTTCGCCCGATGCCGGCATGGGTACGCTGCCGACGGTGCGCTCTACCTGCTGGATTAAGGTAACCAGCCGCTTGCGGTCTTCTTCCATTTGACGCAGTTCGCTGTCACCGGTCTTGAGCGAGGTATTCATCGAGGCCAGCACTTGCTGGCGGCGAGCCTGTTCCTGTTTCAGGCGACCGGCTTGTTCTTCCAGTTGCTGCGCGTTGGTTTGCAGCACGGCTTGCTGGTCGAGAATTTGCGGCTCAATGGCGTCGAGCTTTTCCAGCGTTGCCAGATAATTATCCAGCTTGATGTGGTGCGCGGCAAAAATGCGCTCGTGATAACCCAGAATGCGAGTAACGGTTTCCGGCGACTCCTGATTCAATAACAGGCGCACCGCACTTTGTTCACCGGCGCGGTGGGCTACCCGAATTTGTTCGGCGATATCGCCCTGCTGTTTCCGGCGCGCTTCCTGAAGCTGTTCACGCTCTTTATTGAGGTTTTCCAGCTCTTTGTTTTGTTCGTTAATATCCTGTCGGATGCCGTCAATTTTTTTCTGCAATTGACCCATTTCGGATTCGGATTTCTGCAACTCCTGCTGCAATGCCGAGCGGTTGCCCTGAATGGTTTTCAGCTCCTGCTGCAACTTCTGAATGTTTTGTTGCAGTTGCTTCAGCTCGGCCTGCTGATCCGCCTGTGCCTGAATCGTCGGTAACGTCAGGGCAACAACGCAAAAAGCCAGGCGAATCAATCGGCCTGGCAATTTAACGATGGATGGAAACAGCGGGCGAGGTGTAATCATTCAGCGGATCCGTCGGGCGACGCCGGGAACAACCCTCAGGCTGAACCCGGCAGATGCGGCAATTACTCTTCCAGGGTGATCAGGTTGCGACCGGTCATTTCTACCGGTTGTGGCAAGCCCATCAGGTGCAGCATAGTCGGTGCTACGTCAGCTAGCGAACCGCCATCGGCAACTTTACCTTTACGCGCGCTGCAGAAAATGAACGGCACCGGCAGGGTAGTGTGCTGGGTGCTCACCTGGCCTGACTCGGGGTCAAACATTTCTTCAACGTTACCATGGTCGGCAGTGACCAGGGCTTCACCACCGGCTTTCTCAACGGCTTCGAGCACACGACCCAGGCAGGCATCAACCGCTTCAACCGAGGCAACCGCGGCAGAGAAAATGCCGGAGTGGCCAACCATGTCGCCGTTGGCGTAGTTACAAATAATAGCGTCGTATTTGCCAGACTCAATCGCAGCAATCAACTTTTCAGTCACTTCCGGCGCGCTCATCTCCGGCTGCAAGTCGTAAGTGGCTACCTTGGGTGACGGTACCAGAATACGGTCTTCGCCCGGGTAAACGACTTCGTTACCGCTGTTGAAAAAGAAGGTTACGTGCGCATATTTCTCGGTTTCAGCGATACGCAGCTGGGTTTTACCCAGGCTGGCAATGTATTCACCGAAGGAGTTGGCGAGGTTTTCCGGTTTGAAGGCAACGGGCGCTTTGATGTCAGAGGCATATTCGGTGGTCTGTACAAAATGAGCAATTTTCGGCGTCAGTTCACGCTCGAAACCGTCAAATTCCGGCTCAAGCAGCGCGCGGGTAATTTCACGGGCGCGGTCCGGGCGGAAGTTCATGAAGATCACGGAATCGCCATCATTGATGGTAGCGACTTCTTCGCCTTCGCCAACAATTACGGTCGCTTTAACGAATTCATCGTTTTCATCGCGGGCGTAAGCGGCTTTCAGGCCGTCAACAGCGGTCAGCGCATCGTACTCGGCATCGCCGGTTACCATAACGTCGTAAGCGACTTTAACGCGATCCCAACGGTTGTCGCGATCCAGTGCGAAGTAGCGGCCGACAATGGAAGCTACACGGCCGGTGCCGACTTCACGGAAGGTGTCTTCGGCTTGTTGCAGAGAGCCTTCGGCGCTGCGTGGCGGGGTGTCGCGACCGTCGAGGAAGGCATGCAGGTAAATTTCTTTGGCGCCGCGCTGGGCAGCCAGGCGAATCATGGCGCAGATGTGATCCTGATGGGCATGGACACCACCGTCAGATAACAGGCCGATGATATGTACCGCTTTACCGGTATTGATAGCGCCATCGATGGCTTCGAGGTAAACCGGGTTGGTAAAGAAGTCGCCGTCAGCGATGGATTTGTTGATGCGGGTAAGGCTCTGGTAAACAACGCGTCCCGCGCCCAATGACATATGGCCTACTTCACTGTTGCCCATTTGTCCGTCCGGCAAGCCGACAGAGAGGCCGGAGGTGGCAATAAAGCTTTTCGGGTTGGAGGCGATGCGGTCCAGCACCGGGGTGTTGGCACTGTATACGGCGTTATGTTCGGTTTTTTCAGAGTGGCCGATGCCATCCAGAACAATTAATACAACGGGTTTTTTCGGGGCGGTCATACGTGCTAGTCGCTCTTTGATCAACAACGGAAGATAAGTGGCGGGCAATAGCATTCAGCGCAGCAATTACCTGCCTTATGTGTTTCACCATTCTAACCGGTTGCGCGCGTGATCTCTATGAAATCCGCTTGATTATTGTGGATTGTGCCCCCATATGACCGTTTCATGCCGACAAGGGTGGATCACAAGCCCCGTTGCTGAGCAATCCGGGTTGATCGTGTATACTGCCAGGCAATTTCGCAGGCCTGTCCTGTTGGTTGGCGGGCAGTTTCTGCTCATGGTTTGGCATCGTTTTTTCAGGAAATACGCACGTGGTGAATTTTTTTAATTTTATGGGCCAGGAATGGCTGCTGGTTGGCACCCTGATCGTTTTGATTTTCGTCTATTCCTGGCGCGAACGTATTAAAAGCGGTCGTCCTATCCCGATCAACGAAGTGACCCGCCTGCTGAATAACGGTGCGGTGTTGCTTGATGTGCGCGACAGCGCCGAATTTAAAGCCGGTCATATCGTCGGTGCTATCAATGTGCCTTACGGCAAAATTACTGCCGAGATCGCCAATCTTGAAGTGCACAAGGGCAAGGTCATTATTGTTGCCGATAAACTGGGCCAGCATGCCGGCCTGGTTGGCCGCACTCTGGGCAAGCAGGGGCACGATGTGCGTCGTCTGGCCGGTGGTATTGCTGAATGGCAGGCGCAGAGCCTGCCCCTGGTGAAATAACGAGGTAAATATGGCTCGTGTTGTTATGTACACCACAGCGGTTTGTCCTTATTGCGTCAATGCCAAAAAATTGCTGGCAGAGAAAGGGGTAACCGTTGAAGAAATTCGCGTTGACCGTGAGCCGCATCTGCGTCAGGAGATGATGGAAAAGAGTCGCCAGCGTACGGTGCCGCAAATCTGGATTGATGATTACCACGTAGGTGGTTTTACCGATCTCTGGGCACTGGATAAAAGCGGGAAGCTGGATGGGTTACTGGGCCGCTAGTTTTCTGCCCTCATGGGTGTCCGCTGCTTCGACAGTCGGGCATTGTCTTGTTCTCTAAATACACTGATGAAAGAGTTAAGTTATGACCGAAGAAAATAACACTGTAGCTGCAGGCGAAGAACAGTCACAAGCGGCCCCCAATTTCGCTATTCAGCGCGTTTACCTGAAAGACATTTCTTTCGAAACTCCGATGGGTGTTGAAGCTTTTCTGCAGCCCGCCAAGCCGGCTATTCAACAAGACCTGAATATTCAGGTTAACCAGTTGAATGATGACACCATGGAAGTGGTACTGCTGCTCACCATCACCGCCAAGGTTGAAGCGCGTACTTTGTTCCTGGTTGAAGTAAAACAAGCCGGTCTGTTCACCATTGCCGGTTTTGACAAGCGTCAGGTTACCCAGCTGATCAACACCGCTTGCCCGCAAATTTTGTTCCCTTATGCGCGTGAAGCCATCGACAGCATCCTGAACCGTGGCAGCTTCCCTCCGTTAATGCTGGCACCGATCAATTTTGATGCAGTATTTGTTCAGGCAATGGAGCAGGCTCGTCAACAGTCAGACGCTGCACCCGCTGCTGAAGCGCCGGCTGCTGCCACCATCAACTGATCTGCTTTACCTCTGCGATACCTGCGTTATTGGCAGGTATCGCAGCAATTTCATTGCGCTGTCATATTGAATGGCAGTGACATGCAGTAATCTGTCAGGTTAAAGTGTTTCCGAAAAGCATTTCCGGATTGCCGGATGTGTATTCTGCAATCATTGACCCTGGCGCTGTCGCATGTTCGATCTCTCTCATAATAATTCCCCTGTCTCCAGTCATATCGCCGCGATTGATCTCGGCTCCAACAGTTTTCATATGATTATTGCCCGTTGGCAAGATGGCCAATTATTGCTGCTGGATCGCTTGCGTGAGCCGGTGCGTCTTGGTTGGGGTTTGGAGGCGGATGGCACCTTGAATGAGAGCGCTCGCGAACGCGCAATGAATTGCCTGCAAAAATTCGGTGAGTATTTGCGCGAATATCCCTCGCGCAGCGTGCGCATTGTCGGCACCAAAACCCTGCGTAGTATTAGCGACTCGCGAGCATTTCTTGCGGAAGCACAAACCCGCCTCGGTCACCCGGTAGAAATTATTTCCGGTGATGAAGAGGCGCGTCTGGTGTACCTCGGCGTAGCACACGATATTGCACCGGCCAAAGGCAAGCGCATCGTGATGGACATCGGCGGTGGCAGTACAGAAATTATTCTCGGTGAAGGCATGCAGCCGCAATTCAAGGAAAGCTTGAATATGGGTTGCGTCAGTATTACCAAGCATTATTTTCCGGATGGTAAAGTCAACGACAAGCACATCAAACGCGCACGCATTGCCTGTTTGCAAGAACTGGAACCGGTGGTAGAAACCTTTCTGGAGCAAGGCTGGCAGGAGGTGCTGGGCGCTTCCGGCACCATTAAAGCGGTGGCACGCGTGTGCGAAGCATCCGGCTGGAGTAATGGCACTATTGAGGCCAGTTCCTTGCAGCGGATTATTGATCTCTACCGGGAGAAGGGCGATACCCAGCTGAAACTCAACGGCTTGTCAGAAGACCGCCAGCCGGTTTTTATTGGCGGCGTGATTGTGTTGCAGGTGCTGTTTGAAAGTTTGCAATTAAAAACCATGCAAGCGGCAGAATGGGCGTTACGCGAGGGTTTGCTCTATGACCTGAAAGGCCGTCTGGAAAATCACGATATTCGTCAGGCCAGTGTAGATGCATTGGCGCGTCGCTTTCATGTCAGCTTTGAAAAAGTAGAAGCTGTGGAAGCCACTGCCCTGAAATTATTGGCGCAGGTGGATAAGGGCTGGAACCTCAACCCTAAAGATTCGGAAAAATTATTAGGTTGGGCGATAAGACTTTACGGCGTTGGTCTGGGCATTTCCCATAACGATTACCACAAACACAGCGCGTACATTGTTGAGCATGTTGATCTGGCCGGTTATTCCCGCGTTGAACAGCAACAGCTATCGCATCTGGTGCTGGCGCATCGCAAACGCTTTCCGGTCAAAGTATTTCCTATGGACAATAAGGCACTGGTGCGTATCGCCATTCTGTTACGTCTTGCGTTGGTTTTTCACCGCGGCCGCAACAGTAAAAAGGGCATTCCGGAAATTACCCTGAAGGCCCATGAAAATGCATTGAAGTTATCGCTGAGTGCGCGCTGGCTGGAAGAAAATCCGCTGGCCAGTGCGGATCTCGAAACTGAAGCGCATCACCTGGCCGATATTGATTACACACTGACGATTGCCGCTGTTTGAAAAATCTTGCAGTGGTGGCATGTTGTCCGTTCGTCATCAGCCGGTCTGTTCCGAAAATCAGACCGCGCCGGGCAACTGCCTCGCTGACCACCGCTCCAGCAAAATAGCCTGCGCATCAATTGCCGCTTCGCCTTCTTCAGGGCGAATACGCTGGTATTGGCCATCTTCCTGTAACAGCCAGGCATGGGTGTTATCCGCCAGATAAATGCCCATATCTTCGACGATGCGGTCGCGAATTTTTTTATGGCGAATAGGGAAACAGGTTTCTACCCGGTGGAACATGTTACGACTCATCCAGTCGGCACTGGAGCACCATAACTCCGGGGTGCCGGCATTTTCAAAATAAAAAACCCGGCTGTGTTCGAGAAAACGCCCGATAATCGAGCGCACATAAATATTTTCAGAAAGGCCCGGCACACCCGGGCGCAGCTGACAAATACCACGCACAATCAAATGAATTTCTACCCCGGCTTGCGAGGCGGCATATAACTCGTTCACCAGCTCTTCATCGTAGAGCGAATTCATCTTGGCAATAATGCGCGCAGCTTTGCCTTGCTCGGCATTTTCTTTTTCAATACGAATGCGTTTAACAATGCCTTTATGGAGCGTAAAGGGCGCGTACATCAAAGCGTCCATCCGTGAGGCTTTGCCCATGCTGCTCAGCTGTAAAAAAATCCGGTACACATCATCACCAATTTCCTTGTCGCTGGTGATGAGGCCGTAATCGGTGTAGAGCATACTGGTGCGCAGGTGGTAATTGCCGGTACCCAGGTGCACGTAGTAACGCACCTTGCCTTGTTCACGGCGGGCGACCAGCAACATTTTGGCGTGGGTTTTGTAACCCACCACACCGTAAATAACGTGAATGCCGTAGCGCTGCAAACGTTCGGCAAGCGCGACGTTTTGTTCTTCATCAAAGCGCGCGCGCAATTCAATAATCGCGGTCACTTCCTTTCCGGCTTTGGCGGCAGTGACAAGCGCGTCCACCAGCGGTGAGTTGGAGCCGGAGCGGTAAAGCGTTTGTTTGATGGCGAGTACGTTGGGATCTGCTGCGGCTTCGCGAAGAAAATCCACCACCGCCTGAAAAGAATCAAACGGATGGTGCAGCAATATGTCCTGCTTTTGCAGCGCATCAAAATAGCTGTTGGAACGTTTCGGCAATTTTGGCATTGCCTGAATAAACGGCGTGAAATAAAACGCGGGCGTTTTTACCAGATCAAACAAATCGCTGAAGCGGTTGAGGTTGACCGGGCCGTTCAAACGGTAAACGGCGTTTTCGTTCAAGTTGCAGCGCTGCAATAAAAATTGTTCGAGATCTTTCGGGCAGGTATCTGCAATTTCCAGGCGAATCTCATCGCCATATTGGCGATAAGCCAGTTCACCCTGAACCGCACGCAGCAAGTCTTCGGTTTCTTCCTCATCGAGAAAAATATCCGAGTTGCGGGTCAGGCGGAACTGATAGCTGTCTATTACCGTCATGCCGACAAATAATTCGGCCATAAAGTAATGCACAATCGACGAGATAAAAACAAAGGCACGTTCTTTGCCTGCCACGCCAGGCGGCAGCTCGATAAGATGTGGCAAGGAACGTGGAACCTGGACGATAGCCTTGCCCGAGTTGCGCCCGAAGGCGTCCTTACCGTCCAGCTTGACGATAAAGCTCAGGCTTTTATTCAGAATACGCGGAAAGGGGTGAGCAGGGTCGAGGCCGATAGGGCTGAGTACCGGCAAAATATCGGAGGAAAAATAGGCTTTCAGGTATTGCGTGTGATGTTCCTGCCATTCATCGCGACGTAACACATGAATGCCATGCTCGCGCAGCAGGGGCAGAATTTGCTGATTCAGTAGCTGGTACTGTTCATCGACCAGATGATGCGCACGTTCGGCAATTTCGAGCAGTGCCTGGACGGGTGCCAGCCCATCCGGGCCTACCGGTGCCGGGGCGCTGAGTTCAACCATCTCCACCAGACCGCCTACCCGGACTTCAAAAAATTCATCAAGGTTGGTAGAAAAAATACAGAGAAAACGCAGCCGTTCCATAATCGGCAATGATTCATCATAAGCCTGATACAGCACTCGTTTATTAAATTCCAGCAAACTCAATTCGCGGTTGAAATACGTGGTGGACACCTTGCGCTCCGAAACTAGCCAAACAGCCTTGCCTGACAGACTAATTTCAGTTTATGACAATTTGAAGACAGCGTCGGATTTTTCGTTGGGGGCAGAACAAAAGCGGGGGGTAAAACGCGCGCAGGGTTGATGGGGATCAACCCTGCGCGGGCGACTTATTTGCAGCGATAAACGCCAAAGTCCTGGGCGCCATCTTTAACCGGGCCCAGCGCAGCAACGGTATCACCGCCGAAATTCATGGCTTCGTTACGGGCCATGGTGGCCAGTTCGGTGGCTACTTTTTCGGTACCACGATCAAGAGGGCCAACACTGGCGGTGACTTTTACGCTCACGGTGCGCAGTTGTTCGCAGTTGGCAACGTTGGTTTGGTTGGTAACGGCTACATGCTTGCCGTCGTCGTTAACTTTCACCCAGGTACAGGCGGATGTCAGGGTGACAAGAGCGATCAGGGGGAGCAGTTTTTTCACGGTAAAGACCCTCTATAAAAAGTAAATGTTAATAACCATATTAGCTTGGTCGTTGATCGGCAACGGCCTCAGGCATCGCGTTGGAATAATAAATCCCAAACACCGTGGCCAAGCCGTTCACCACGTTTTTCAAACTTGGTAACCGGGCGGTAATCCGGGCGTGGCGCATACCCGTTATCCGTGCGGCAGTTGCTGAAACCGGGTGCCTGTTGCAGGGTTTCCAGCATGTGCTCGGCATAATTTTGCCAGTCAGTTGCCATATGGAACACGCCGCCAGGTCGCAGACGCGTGCGAATGCGCTCCACAAAAGGCAACTGCACGATACGGCGCTTATGGTGTTTTTTCTTATGCCAGGGATCAGGAAAGTAGAGTTGCAGCCGATCTACGCTGCCCTCGGGAATGCAATCTTCCAGCACGTCCATGGCATCGGCCATAAACACCCGCAGATTGGTGAGGTTTTCCTGTCCCGCTACGTTGATCAGCCTTCCCACACCTGGCGGATGCACCTCGATGCCGATAAAGTCATGATCCGGTTGTTGCCGGGCCATTTCCAGCAGGGAGTCGCCCATCCCGAAGCCTATCTCTATGACCAGCGGTGCCTTGCGGCCGAAGAGTTGTTCCGGGTCGAGTTTGCCATTATGCAAGCTGAGACCCAATTGCGGCCACCATTGTTCAAACGCATGTTTTTGGCCGACGGTAATACGCCCGGCGCGGATAACAAAACTGCGAATCGATTTGGGCTTGAACTCCGGTTTGATCAGAAATTCGCCCTGATCATCGGTTTCGACGGCAAGTGAGTGAAGTGTATCGGTATCGCTGGTCATGAAAACGCATTATCCATTAAGAAAAACGGCGCAATTCCTGCGAACTGCGCCTGTTGCGAATATTTTACCTCAGCTTGCCCCGGATGCCGATAGCGCGACCCATAGTATTGATCGCCGGCAGGAAATCCGGAGCCGTCAGGCGGGGTTAATACCCTTCCATTGCAGCGCGGCGATCGCCAGACACAACCAGCCAATTAAAAAACCGGTTCCGCCCAGAGGCGTGATAGGGCCAACCCAGCGGGGTGCGCCAAATGCCAGCCAGTAAAGACTGCCGCAAAACAGCAGCGTGCCGACAATAAAGCTGTAACCGGCCCACTGCAACAGCTTGCCGGGGTAAAGGGACAGCAAAATGGCCACGCCGAACAACGCCAATGCGTGATACATCTGGTAGGTGACGCCGGTTTGAAAAATCCCCAGCGCATAGCTGTCGAGTTTGTTTTTAAGTGCGTGCGCGGCAAAAGCACCCAACATGACAGCCAGAAATCCGGAGGTGGCGGCAATCAGTAAAAAGAATCGGCTCATAATGGCGGGCATCTCTGAATTGACGGGTGAAAATTATTGCTTATAAAAAATGGCTGCAAACTATTTCAAGCATTCTGTAGCGACAGTCTGAACGCTGGCAGCCACGGATGGTACAGGCATAAAAAAGCCGCGATGATCGCGGCTTTTCGGCGTAGATGCGAAACCGTCAGGCTTCCAGCATCATATTTTTTACTTTGTTCATGGCATTTTTTTCCAGCTGACGAATGCGCTCGGCGGAAACACCGTATTCAGCGGCCAGATCATGCAGCGTAGCTTTGTCATCGTTCAACCAGCGACGTTGCAAAATAGCGCGGCTGCGGTCATCCAGTTTTTCCATGGCCACTTCAAGGCCGGAAACGCTGGTTTCTTCCCAGTTGGCATTTTCCAGCTGGGTAGCCGGGTCGTAGCGTTTGTCTTCCAGGTAATTGGCCGGTGCAACGTAACTCTCGTCATCGTCGTCTTCACCCGCATCAAACGCAGCGTCGTAAGAGGCCAGTCGGCCTTCCATCTCGCGAACGTGTTTGATATCTACACCCAGATCATTTGCTACCGCTTCAGCTTCGTCATTGCTTAACCAGGCAAGGCGTTTTTTGGCGCCGCGCAGGTTAAAGAAAAGTTTACGCTGGGCTTTGGTAGTGGCGATTTTAACGATGCGCCAGTTGCGCAGGATGTATTCGTGAATCTCGGCTTTGATCCAGTGCACTGCAAACGACACCAGACGAACGCCTTTTTCGGGGTTAAAGCGTTTAACCGCCTTCATCAACCCGACGTTACCTTCCTGTACCAGATCACCCAGTGGCAGGCCGTAACCGTTGTAAGAGCGTGCAATGTGCACCACAAAGCGCAGGTGAGCCATAACCAGTTTACGAGCGGCATCAAGATTGCCGTTCTGGTGAAGGTCTTTGGCCAATTCCTGTTCCTGCTCAACTGTCAGGATGGAGAAGCTGCTGACAGCCTGAACATAGGCATTCAGATTTGCACCTGGCGCAAGAACACCAACCGGTTGCAGATTTGAGCTCATGTATAGTCCTCCGTATAAATACTTTCGGGGAAAGCACTTGCAAAGTTGGAGTGCTGCGTCCCGTATAAGTTCCTGAAATAACAGCAAAGGCTTTAAAAATCAGTTGCTTAAGGTTATTTCAAACCCTTGATAACTTTTAATATGCGCTCGCTTGAGAGGCTTGTCAATGGGCCTCGCTTTGGCGCAAATGTCTACTTACAGCAATCCATGCGCCGATGACACCGGTAAGGCCGGCCAGCAGTATCAATTGCAGGCTGCCAATAAAGCCCAGCCCTTGCAGACGATAGCTGCTTTGGTAGAGATCTGCCAGTGACGAAACCGGTTGATTCAACCAGGCGATACCGGTTGCCAGCAGCAGAGTGGTCACTATGCCGCCACCCAGCCCATACCAAAGGCCGGTATACAGGAATGGCCGGCGCAGCCAGGCGTTGGTGCCACCGACCAGACGGGTTACCAGAATTTCATCGCGGCGGTTTTCAATGGTCAGGCGGATGGTGTTGCCAATAATAAGAATGACCCCGAGCGCCAGCAACACGGACAGGGCAATGGTCATCCGCTCCGCCAGCTGCATAATCTGATGCAGCCGTTTAACCCATTGCATATCCACCGCCGCTTCTTCCACCACTGGTTCGTCGGCGAGACTTTTACGCAGCGTTTCAAGTTCGTCAGGGGAGATATCGGTATCGGCCGGGCGCACCAGAAAAACGCCGGGCAGTGGGTTGTTATCCAGGCTGTCTACCACTCTGCCCAGGCCGGATTGATCGCGAAATTCTTTCAGTGCCGCATCGGGCGAGATATAGCTCAATTGACCAATATCTTTTCTCGCTTGCCACTTTTTCTGTAGCGCTTCTACCGCGTCGGCGCGCGCGCCCTGTTTCAGAAATACCGAAATCTGGCTGGAACTGTGCCAGTGGTCGCCCAGTTGTTGCAGGTTCAGCAGCACCACAAAAAGTGTTGCCGGCAGGGTTGTCGCAATGGCGACCACCAGCCAGGTCATCAGGCTCTGGATCGGGGTTTCCAGCAGGCGCAGCAGGCTGCCGACCGCGTTGGTGCTGTGGTGCGCCATCCAGGCATCGGCTTTGGTAGCGAGGCTGGTTTTGCTTTGCACCGCGCCGGCACTGCGCAGAGGAATGGACGATTTTTCGCTTTTACGCCGTATCACCACAGCACTCCATCATGAATAATTTTGCCGTGGGACAAGGCCAGTACCCGCTTATTCATTTGCTTGAGTAATTCAAGGTCGTGGCTGGCGATGAGCACCGTAACACCAACATCATTGAATTCGCGAAACAGCGACATAATCTCGGTGGATAGTTCCGGGTCAAGGTTACCGGTTGGCTCATCCGCCAGCAGCAGGGCGGGTTTATTGACGACGGCGCGGGCGATGCCTACGCGCTGTTGTTCACCGCCCGACAGCGTAATGGGTAACTGGTGTTCCTTGTGCAGCAAACCGACTTTGTCCAGTGCGGCGCGCACACGGCGGCCAATTTCGTAAGGCGAGCTGCCGGCCACTTGCAGCGGTAACGCCACGTTGTCAAAAACGCTGCGGTCATTGAGCAGTTGGTGGTTTTGAAAAACCACACCAACATTGCGGCGATAGTAAGGAATCTGGCCGGAAGACAGCTGATCCAGCGCTTTGCCATCAACAGTGATTTGTCCGGAGCTGGGCCGCTCCATCAGCATAATCAGCTTCAGCAGGGTACTTTTTCCGGCGCCGGAATGGCCGGTAAGAAATACCATCTCGCCCGGGTCGATATTGAAATCGACCCGATTCAGGGCCGCAAAACCATCGCTATAATCTTTACTGACTGCGTCGAAACGAATCACCGTGAAAACAATGCCTCAATAAAAGGTTCGGCTTCAAAAGGTTGCAGGTCATCAATGGCTTCACCAACGCCGATAAAGCGCACCGGCAAACCAAAGTTTTTGCTGAGCGCAAAAATAACGCCGCCTTTGGCGGTGCCGTCCAGTTTGGTCAGCGCCAGACCTGTGACTTTGGCGGCTTCAATAAATTCCTTCGCCTGGTTGACGGCGTTTTGACCGGTACCGGCATCCAGTACCAATAAGACTTCGTGCGGGGCAGAACCGTCTACCTTGCCCATCACGCGTTTGATCTTTGATAGCTCATCCATCAAATGACCCTTGTTGTGCAAACGGCCAGCAGTATCGGCAATAACCACATCGCAACCGCGGGAGCGCGCTGCCTGCAGTGCATCAAAAATCACCGAGGCAGAATCGGCGCCGGTGTGCTGGGCAATAACCGGTACTTTGTTGCGATCACCCCACACCTGGAGTTGCTCAACCGCCGCGGCACGGAAGGTATCGCCTGCGGCCAGCATGACTTTTTTGCCTTCATTTTGCAGACGCTTGGCCAGCTTGCCGATGGTGGTGGTTTTGCCCACGCCATTCACGCCGACAACCAGAATCACGTAAGGCTGGTGTTGTGCGTCGATAACCAGCGGTTTTTCTACCGGGCGCAGGTAGTTGGCGAGCAGTTCGCGCAACGCCTGATAAAGGGCATCGGCATCCGCCAGCTGCTTGCGTGCCACCCGTTGGGTAAGGTTTTCAATGATTTCCGTGGTGGCTTCCACGCCCACGTCGGCAATCAGCAGTTGGGTTTCAATTTCTTCCAGCAAATCATCATCAATGGTTTTGCGGCCAAGAATCAGGTTGCCAAGTCCCTGGGCAAAGTTGCTGCTGGTGCGACTTAAGCCTTGCTTGATGCGGGCAAAAAAACCAGGCTTGTTTGCAGGTGCAGGTGCAGGTGCAGGTGCAGGTGCAGGTGCAGGTGCAGGTGCAGGTGCAGGTGCAGGTGCAGGTGGTTCTACGACCGGGGCAAGAGGTGTGGCAGCAAGGCTTGCGGCTGGCTCCGTTGCGACTTCCGGTGCCGACGATATTATTTCCTGGGTTTCCTGGGTTTCCTGGGTTTCCTGGGTTTCCTGGGGCTGCGGGATTAGCTCGGGTGCTTTTTCAGGCTCGGGCGAGGTCGCTTTTTTGTCGGATTTTTTAAAGAGATTGAAAAACATAAGGTGTCGTCTTGATGCTGGGATCGGGTCCGGTGTTGGTCTGGCAGTCGAGACCGGCAGCGAAAGGCGCTATCCTATCACTTCTGCCCATTATAAAAGAGTGATCACTGTTGAAACAGCCAGCAAAATCCCCGTCCTTACAAAAAGCCGGAGACAACCGTTTACGTATTATTGGTGGTCAATGGCGAGGGCGCAAACTTGCCTTTCCCGATGTGGAAGGGCTGCGTCCCACCGGGGATCGTATCCGCGAAACCCTCTTTAACTGGCTGGCACCGGAAATTGTCGGTGCGCGCTGTCTGGATATTTTTGCCGGTTCGGGTGCGTTGGGCATCGAAGCTTTATCGCGCGGTGCGGACTATTGCCTGATGGTGGAACGCGACCGCCAGGCGACGAGCGCCTTGCGTAATAATTTGGCGCTGTTGAATTGCTCGCGGGCCGCGGTGCGGGATGATGATGCGCTGGCATTTATTGCCAAGGGTAATTCCGAGCCAGCCTATGATGTGGTTTTTATTGATCCGCCTTTTTCCCTGAGTGCCTGGCCGAAGGTGATTGACAGCCTGGTGCAAGGGCAATGGCTGGCTGCCAATGCCACCATCTACATTGAGGCGCCCATTGATTACCCGTTGATGGCGCCGGCAGACTGGTCACTGCACCGTGACAAGCGCGCCGGCAAGGTGGCGTATCGTCTCTATTACAGAAACGCTGAAGCCTGACGCATGGCAGGAGTTTTGCCGGTGCCGGTTCTTAACCAGGAGAGCACGGCGCGGCGATTTTGCAGTTGGTCGCGGCATTCCCGGATACGTCCGATGGTGGCGGTGGTATTTTCGCGCTCCAGTACCTGAAGGCGATTGTCGAGCTGTTGAATTTCCTGTTGCAGGCGGGCGGCAAAAAGCTCGCTGTCAAAGCCGTCGTTGCCGATATAAAGTCTGGTCATATGCATTCTCCCTGATGCCTTTCGCAAACGCCTTGCAAGCAAGGCTTCCTGGCTATTCTGAGTGATGCGTGTTACGCCGACCAGTCGCTCTTGCCGTTAACTCTTGTAAGCATTCGACGATGGCGCATCGCCGTCAGGACGCCTGTTTTTTGAAAAGTGTCAGGATAAAGCAGCTGGTAGCAGAGAGCACGATAGAAGGCCCGGCGGGGGTATCCCAATGAAAAGACATTAATAACCCGGCACCTACCGACAGGCAGCCCAGCACACTGGCGATCACGGCCATCTGCTCCGGCGTGGTTGCCAGGCGGCGGCTGGCGGCGGCGGGAATAATCAGTAATGCGGTAATTAGCAGCACCCCGACGACTTTCATGGCGATGGCGATGATAAGCGCCATTAACAGCATTAAAATGGTGCGGATGCGCGTTACCGGCACGCCTTCTACTTGCGCCAGCTCTTCGTGCACGGTGATCGACAGCAGCGGGCGCCAGAGCAGGATTACCACCACCAGCACCGCCAGCGAAATAACCCAGATTGCCAGTACATCCTGCCGGTTGGCGGAGAGAATGTCGCCGAACAGGTAAGCCAGCAAATCGACCCGGGAATCACTGAACAAGCTGACGGTGACCAGCCCCAGCGCAAGGGTGGAGTGCGACAAAATACCCAGCAGAGTATCGGTGGCGAGAAACCGATTTTGCTGCATGGCCACCAATAGCAGCGCCAGCAACAGACAGCCCACCGCCACCGCGAGGTTAAGGTTGATATTCAGCAGCAGCCCGAAAGTCACGCCCAGCAGCGCCGAGTGGGCGAGGGTGTCGCCAAAATAAGCCATCCGGCGCCAGACGGCAAAAGAACCCAGCGGGCCGGCTACCAGTGCAACCCCAAGGCCGCAGAGCAGGGCGTAAAGAATAAAATCAGGCATGGTCGTGGTCGCAAGCGCAATTATCACCGTGCGGAGTGCCGATGATATTGCCGTGGTTATCGTGGTGGTGATCGTGATGGTGGGTGTAAATGGCCATGGCCGGTTTGGGGGATGAGCCAAACAGCGCCAGGTAAGCCGGGTCGTTGGTAACGGTTTCCGGATGCCCGTGGCAGCAAATATGCTGGTTAAGGCAAACCACCGTATCGGTTGTTGCCATCACCAGATGCAAATCGTGGGACACCAGCAGTACGGCGCAGTTACGTTGTTTGCGAATATCGTTGATCAGCGCATAGAGACGGGTTTGCCCGGTTACATCCACACCTTGTACCGGCTCATCCAGCACCAGCAATTGCGGATCGCGCAGCAGGGCGCGCGCCAGTAGCACCCGTTGGGTTTCACCGCCAGACAGGGATTGCATGGAAGCGTTGGCCAGCTTTTCAATACCGGTCATTGCCAGCACATCGTCGAGCGCCAGGCGGGGCTTGCCGCCCAGCGCCAGAAACCGGGTAACGGTGAGCGGCAGGCTGCTGTCGAGGTGGAGTTTCTGCGGCATGTAACCGATGCGTAAATCCGGTATGCGTTCAATCTCGCCGGCATCGACCTTGATAAGGCCAAGAACACTGCGCACCAGCGTGGTTTTGCCGGCGCCGTTCGGGCCAATGAGGGTGACAATTTTGCCCGCGTTCAGCGTCAGGCTGGCATTTTGCAGAATGTCGCGCCCACCGCGGCGAACACTGATATTTCGAGCCTCCAGCAGGGCGGTGTTCATGGCGCTTTCCGGCCTGCGGTCAGGTCCAGCACCGGCGCGTTGGGGGCGCAGCCGGGGCAAACTCCCATCACTTCAACCGAGTGGGTATCTACCGAGAAGCCGGCATCGCGCGCCGCTACCTGAATCGCATGGGTAACGGCGGTTGCCGCCATTTCCACGGCAACACCGCAGAGACGGCAAATCAGAAAATGACTCTGGTGTTTTTTGCCGGGCGACGGGCAACCAATAAAGGCATTCAGGCCATTAATCCGGTGAATAAAACCCTGTTCCAGCAAAAAGTCCAGCGCCCGATAAACCGTCGGGGGTGCTACCCGGCGAGTGGAGGCTTCCGCCAGCATATCCATCAACAGATAGGCGCCCAGCGGCTTGTGGTTTTGCCAGATCAGTTCAAGCACCTGCTCGCGCAAGGGTGTGAGCCGTACGCCGCGAGTGGCGCAAATTTCGCGTGCCGCACCCAGCGCGTCGCTGACGCAATGGCTGTGGTTGTGGTCGCTACAGGCGAGCGGCGTTGTGCTCATACAAGAAGAGATCCTGAATTTATCGAATGGCAGGCGGATATGTTACTCTATAACCTCTTGTCAGGCACGAGCTGTTTCCGCTCAAACCTTTTCCCATTTTTACAGGCTGCCCTTGCTCATGTTCTCTTTCCCCGCCGGTCGCTCTTCGTTGGCACTTACCTTTTCGCTGCTATTTACCAGCGCTATGGCTCAGGCCGATATTCAGGTTTTGTCCAGCATCAAGCCCCTGGCGCTGATTGCGGCCGAGGTTGTGGGAGATAAAGGCGAAGCAGTAACACTCTTGCCAGTAGCGGCATCACCTCACGATTACCCGTTAAAAGTATCGGACATTCGCCGTTTGCGCGAAGCTGACCTGGTGCTTTGGGTAGGCAAGGAGTTGGAAGGGTTTCTTTATCGCCCGCTTGCCAACGTTGATCGCAACAAACAAATGGCGGTGTTTGATCTGAAAAGCCTTTACTGGCCCAAGGCGGTAGAAGGTGATGATCATGACCACGACGATCATCATCACCATGATCACGGGCACGACCATCACCACCATCACGATGGCAAAGACCCGCACCTGTGGCTCGACCCGCGCAACGCTGGCGTGATTGCTACCGAACTGGCTGCCCGGCTAGCGGTTATTGATCCGCAAAATGCCAGCGTTTTCGCCGAAAATGCCCGCCGGTTTGCTGCCAAAATTGAGAAAATCGATAGCGCGCTGCAAAAGCAGTTACAGCCGGTGCGTAATAAAGGTTTCGCGGTTTACCATGAGGGTTACCAACACTTTGTGGATCGCTACCAGTTGTTGCAGGTGGGTTATGTCACTTATTCCCCGGAGCAGCGCCCGGGCGCAAAACACCTTTATCAGCTACGTCAAAAGCTGCAAGGTGAGGCGGTGTGTTTGTTCACCGAACCTTACTACGATCAGCGTATTGCCCGTGAGCTGGGGCAGGAATTGAGTTTGAAAATCGGCGTTCTTGATCCGATTGGCGACGATAATGTGGTGAGCTATCAGCAACTGATAGAGAATATGGCGAAGGATTTTTCTGCGTGTCTGGAGTAACACGCCGGACCGCTATCGCGGTTGTCTGAACAGGTGACGGAAAGCGCAGATCAAAGAGGGGCGGTGGTTATTTGCCCGAACAATGGCTGCGATGAATAGCGCGGACATAAAAAAGAGCCGCCTGATTCGGTCGTATATTACATAGACCGGTCGGCGACTCAACTCGAGG
Source organism: Cellvibrio polysaccharolyticus (assembly GCF_015182315.1). NCBI lineage: Bacteria > Pseudomonadati > Pseudomonadota > Gammaproteobacteria > Cellvibrionales > Cellvibrionaceae > Cellvibrio > Cellvibrio polysaccharolyticus. Next base: position 4,197,267 of record NZ_PRDL01000001.1, on the reverse strand, counting down.
AAAGAAACAATCTGGTTCGGTGGACAGTATTGCCTGTCCTTGCATCACACAACTCATTGGAAATTCAGCGAATTACGAAATTTTTCTTCCAATGACTTTTCAAGACTTGCGTTGATTTTTTCATTCAGCGCTTCGGCTCTTTCTTCAATCGCTTGTTCCAGGCGGCTATCAAAAGATGCTTCTGCTTTCTCAATTGTCCAACCAATGGTTGAACCGGTTTCTGCTGCTGCAATCGTTAAATGGGAGAGTGTGCTCGCGGCTTCGTTGGCTGCTACGTTTACACTTAAACCTGCTATTGCGATTAATAAACCCAGTTTCTTCATAATTCGTCCTCCATGGGGGTTGTTGATTTGAAGATATCCGCTGGTCGGATTTGATTTCTGTTACTTGATGTTACGCATGGTAACACAATCGCAAGGTTACACCAGTGGTATTTCAATTTGATTAAGAATTTTTTGATCTTTTGTTATGAAAAATAGTGACTTGCGTCAAATATCTCCTTTTGGCGCAAAAACCCCGGTTGGTAACTTGAGGTAACACTCTAGTGGAGTAACACGCATATTCAAGGCGTGTGTTGAATAATGTGAGTCACCTCGCTTTTTCGGGTTGGCTGACTGTTGCGCAAAGTCGAGCCGTTTCGATGTCGGTAGCCGGCTTTTTTTTGTATCCTGCTGCCTTTTATAGCCGATGCTGCCCAGGCATCCCGGCTTTACAGATTCCGGACCCCTTCATGATTGATAACACTGCTTCTTCTGCAACGGCGCCACTGATTCTGGTGGATGGCTCGTCCTACTTGTACCGGGCCTTTCACGCCCTGCCGCCGCTGAACAACTCCAAAGGCCAGCCCACCGGTGCGGTGAAAGGCGTTATCAACATGCTGCGCCGGCTGCGCAAGGACTACCCGGAGAGTCGCATTGCGGTGGTATTCGACGCTAAAGGTAAAACCTTCCGCGATGACATGTTTGCCGACTACAAGGCCAACCGGCCGCCCATGCCGGACGAGCTGCGTCCGCAGGTTCAGCCTATTTTTGACATAGTGCGAGCCATGGGCTTGCCGTTGCTGGTAGTGGAAGGCGTTGAGGCCGACGATGTGATTGGCACACTGGCCTTTGAAGCCACCCGTGAGGCCCTGCGGGTCATTGTGTCAACCGGTGATAAGGACATGGCGCAGTTGGTCAATCCTTACATTCATCTGGTTAACACCATGACCGACAGCTATCTGGATGAGCAGGGCGTTAAAGACAAATACGGGTTTGGTCCCGAGCTGATGATTGATTACCTGGCGCTGATGGGTGACAAGGTTGACAACATCCCCGGTGTGCCGGGTGTGGGAGAAAAAACCGCCCAGGCGCTGATTCAGGGGATCGGCAGTTTGCAAGCCATTTACGACAACCTGGAAGCGGTGCGTGAGTTGAGCTTTCGCGGTGCGAAAAAAATGCCGGAAAAGCTGCAGGAACACCGCGATATGGCGTTTTTGTCTTATCAGCTGGCGACCATTAAAACCGATGTGCCTTTGGAGGTAGGCCCGAAAGATCTCACCAATGAAGCGGCGGATCTGGCCGCCTTGCGTGTCTTGTTTGAAGATCTGGAATTTAAAGGTTGGGTTAATGAGCTGGAAGGGCAGCCTGCGCCATCAGCACCTTTTGCCGCCAGTAGTGAGGCCGCAGCTGATGCTCCCGTGGCTCCGGTTGTTGCTCGCCCGGCCATTGACGTGGACTACCAGGTGCTGCTGGATCGTCAAAGTTTTGATGCCTGGTTGCCCTCCTTGCTGGCCGCCGATTTGGTGGCGTTTGATACCGAGACTACCCATCTTGATGCCATGCAGGCGCGTATCGTCGGTCTTTCCTTCTCTTTTGTTGCTGGTCAGGCGGTTTATATCCCCTGTGGCCATGACTATATGGGCGTGCCGGATCAGCTGCCGCTGGACGAGGTGTTGCAGGTGCTCAAGCCCTGGCTGGAAGACGAACAGCGTTACAAGGTGGGGCAAAATCTCAAATACGATCGCAGTGTGTTGTTGAATCACGGCGTGGAATTAAAAGGTATTCGCTTTGATACCATGCTGGAATCCTACGTGCTGAACTCGGTCGCCAGTCGCCATAATATGGACGATCTGGCGCAGCGGCATCTTGATCACACCACCATCCGCTTCGAGGATATCGCCGGCAAAGGTGCCAAGCAGCTGACTTTCAATCAAATCAGTATCGAGCAGGCCGGGCCTTACGCCGCAGAAGACGCAGACATCACCTTGCGTTTGCACCAGCATTTATGGCCCGGCCTGGAGCAAACGCCTTCGTTGCAGTCGGTGTTTGAAACGCTGGAAATGCCTTTATTACCCGTGCTGTCGCGCATCGAGCGCACGGGTGCGCTGGTCAGTGCCAATTTGCTGGGGCAGCAAAGTCTGGAGTTGGGTGAGCGGTTGGAAGCGTTGCAGCGCAAAGCCTTTGAGTTGGCCGGCCAGGAATTTAACCTCAGCTCGCCAAAGCAGCTGGGGGTGATTTTGTTTGAGCAGCAAAAATTGCCGGTGATCAAAAAGACCCCGACCGGCACGCCGTCAACCGCCGAAGAAGTCTTGCAGGAGCTGGCGCTGGATTATCCGCTGCCCAAAGTATTAATGGAGTATCGCGGCCTGGCGAAGTTGAAGTCTACCTACACCGACAAGCTGCCGCAGATGATCAACCCGGCCACCGGCCGTATTCACACCTCCTATCATCAGGCGGTTACCGCCACCGGGCGCTTGTCATCTTCCGATCCCAATTTGCAGAATATTCCTATTCGCACCGAAGAAGGACGGCGCATTCGTCAGGCGTTTATTGCGCCCGAGGGTTATCGCATTCTGGCAGCGGACTATTCCCAGATCGAGCTGCGCATCATGGCGCACCTCTCTGACGATGAAGGCCTGCTCAATGCCTTTGAAAAAGGGCTTGATGTGCACAAGGCGACCGCCGCCGAGGTTTTCGGAGTGGATCTGGAGTCGGTGACCGGCGAGATGCGTCGTAGCGCCAAGGCCATTAACTTCGGCCTTATTTACGGCATGTCGGCGTTTGGTCTGGCAAAGCAATTACGCGTGGGGCGCAATGAGGCGCAGCAATATATTGACCGTTATTTTGAGCGCTACCCTGGCGTTCAAAATTATATGAACCGCATCCGCGCGCTGGCGCACGAGCAGGGTTATGTAGAAACCCTGTCTGGCCGCCGCTTGTATTTGCCGGAGATCAATGCCCGTAATAAAAACTTGCAGATGGGCGCCGAGCGCACCGCCATCAATGCGCCCATGCAGGGCACCGCGGCAGATATTATTAAAAAGGCGATGATTAACGTCGATGCCTGGTTGCCCGGTTCAGGGTTGGATGCCCGCATTATTATGCAGGTGCACGATGAGCTGGTGTTTGAAGTGGCGGAAAAAGATCTTGAAGCAACGCGTAAGGAAGTTATTGCCAGAATGTCGGCCGCTGGCGAATTAAAAGTGCCTTTGCTGGTTGAAGCAGGCGTCGGCGCTAACTGGGATGAGGCCCATTAAAAAATAATTTGCAATCCCGTTGAACTAATTGATAACCAGGGGAGTCCCAGTTATGTGTGTTTTACTTCATGAGCTAACTCCTCTCCCCTGATGGCTTTTTGCCAGCTGAGCACAAGATAGACGCAAAGCACCCCGATCCAGAGATCGGGGTTTTTTTTGTCTTTTTTTCAGGAAATTGGCGATTTTTGCAGACGATGTGAACTTTTTTCTGGCGGCCGACTCACAGTATCAGTTATTCCCTGATGTGTGTGCGACCGCTTACTGGCATTACCCCAAGAGTGCCAGATTTTGGCCCGGTGATTACCCTCTTGATCACCGGGTCTTTTATTTTGTGCGGTTATTTTTTTCTGACCAATACCTTCCCGTACGAGCCCTTCAACATTACTTACCTTGTCAGCTTTTCGCTATACGGCGCACTTCCGAAAAAGGCGTTGGTCGCCGGGAGTATTTGGGATTACTCGGCGACGGGTGGCACTGCTGCCGCTTCTTCCTGGGTCACCGGATTCAGCCATTGTTGTAAAACCGTTTTCAGCTCATCAATTCCCTGGCGTTTCAGTGACGAAAAGCACTGTGCGGTGACCTGTTGGCCAACCCCGGCCTGACGTATTTCTTTTAATACCTGCGCCAGGGTGCTTGCTGCTGCGCCACGGCTCAGTTTATCGGCCTTGGTTAACAAAATATGCACCGGCATATCGGCTTTGCGCGCCCAGCGCAGCATGGTGGTATCAAATTCCTGCAAGGGATGGCGGATATCCATCAGCAGCACCAGACCATACAGGGATTGGCGATTTTGCAGGTATTCTGACAAATGACGTTGCCACAGCTCCTTCATGTCTCTGGAAACTTTGGCGTACCCATAACCAGGTAGATCGACCAAACGTTGGGTATCGGACAAACTGAAAAAGTTGATCAGCTGGGTGCGGCCAGGCGTTTTACTGGTGCGCGCCAATTTGCCGTTGTTGGTCAAGGCATTGATTGCACTGGATTTTCCAGCATTGGAGCGTCCGGCAAAAGCGACTTCCACGCCGTATTCCGGGGGGCATTCGCGGATGCTGGGCGCGCTTTGAGTGAAGTGCGCCTTATTAAAATTAATCTCGCTGTACATAAAGCCCTTCAAAATGGTGTGTTATTCCACTGTTGGTATATAATGCGGCCTGCCTTTAAGGAGGCAATACCTGCGCCAGGGAGGTGATTGTAGCCTGAGCATTGCAGGCCAGGCTAATGAAGCTGTCGAAATTCATCTGTCCAGGTATTCGGGTGGCACTCACAACGACAATCGAAATAGAATCGAAAACAGGTTAGCCAATGAAAAATCCAGTTAAGTATGCGCTTTTTTTGCTCGGTATTGTTGGAGTGGCTCCTATGGCCATGGCAGCCGGAGATGCGACGGCGGGGGCGGAAAAAGTTGCGGTGTGTGCCGCTTGCCATAGCACCGATGGTAATAGCCCGGCACCTAACTTCCCCAAAATTGCAGGTTTGGGTGAGCGTTATCTGTTGAAGCAATTGCGTGACATTCAGGCATGGGATCTCGAAACCGATCCTGCCCTGAAAGAACAGGCGGGTCGTGTAGTATTGGAAATGACTGGCATGTTGGCCGGTTATAACGACCAGGATCTGCAAGATATCGCTGCTTATTTTGCCTCCCAGTCTATTCAGTTATCCGGTTCCAAAGAGCTGAAAGTTCGTGTTAACGCCGGTCTGGATGTTGATGCGCTGGAATTGGGTGAAAAGATTTTCCGTGCTGGTAACCTCGGCACCGGTGTCCCGGCTTGTTCCGGTTGTCACGCGCCGGATGCTCACGGCAATGCGCCGGCAGGTTATCCGCGTTTGAGCGGCCAATACCCGGAATACATTGAAAAGCAATTGCTGGCCTTCCGCGCCGGAAACCGTGTTAACGACGGCGAGCAAATGACCATGCGTCTGGTTGCTGAAAAAATGAGTGATGCCGAGATCAAGGCCGTTGCAAATTTCATCGCCGGTTTAAACTGATATTCAGTTTGAGTTAAGGTGCTGGGACGTATATAAAAGGCGACTTCGGTCGCCTTTGTTATTTGTGTGTAAAAAACGGGTTTGTTGTTGGCTATTGAGGAACCCGGTGACAGTTTTGCGATCTATAGCCCGATTTTATTAATAATGGAGTTGTTTATGCGTTTAATGCTCGCCTTGTGCGCCCTGTTAGTTTCCGTGTCTGCGCTGGTTGCGCAGGCGAACGACAAGCCCGCCTTTGTGGCAGGTACGCATTACACCGAGATTGAGCAGCCGGTCAGAACGGCCGATCCCTCAAAGATCGAAGTTACTGAAGTGTTTTCTTACCACTGTAACCATTGCCTGAGTTTTGAGCCGATGTTGCAAGCCTGGAAAAAGCAGTTACCGGAAGATGTGGCCTTTGTGCAAATGCACGCCATCTGGAATGCCGGTATGAAATCCATGGCGCAAGCGTTTTACACCGTGAAAACCCTGAAGCTGGAAGATAAGGCGCACATGGGCATTTTCAATGCCATTCAAATGGAGCGTAAGGTTTTCAAAAATCCGGAAGAGTGGGCCGAGTTTCTGGCGACCTTCGGTTCGGACAAGGAAACTATTCTGAAGACTTACAATTCCTTCGGTGTTTCCAGCCAGGTATCCCAGGCTGATGCACGCGCCCGTGGTTACGGCATTACCGGTACGCCGGAAATGGTGGTAAACGGCAAGTACCGCGTCAGTGCCCGTCAGTCTGGCGGTCAGACAGAAATGCTGAAAGTGGTCGACTTCCTGGTAGAAAAAGAACGCGCTGCCAAAAAATAATCGCTGCGTAATCGTCGATCAAAACCCGCCCATCTGAAAAGATCGGCGGGTTTTTTTATTACTCGTTAAGCAATCTGTCGGCAGCCAGGGCCAGGAACATAAAGTTGCTCGCTCCTCCGCCCAATACATATTCAGACTGCTGCCAGAGGAACGGGAAGTCTTTCAGTTCCGGAAAGTCCGGTGAGATAAGCGCCGTACCCACCACCACACCGCCCGGTATGTAACCATAATCCATCCGGTTGATACCGTAGGCAGAGGTTTTGGATTTGGCCCCCACGCCGGATGCATAAGACTGGTTGTTATTGCCCGGGTTGGTGCCCAATACGTAATGGACAATATTCAGCAGGTATTCCTTGCCGAACTCTTCCGGGAAGGCTTTGTGCAGGAAGTAGTGAGCCACGCCCTGATGTTGCAATGTCCAGCCACGACCCCACAGCTGCATCTCAAACGACAAGCCGTAAGGCGTGTCTTTCATGCCGGTTTCAATGTCGTTATAAAAACTGGCCGCCTGGGTGCGCATGGTGGCGGTAAAGTCAGTGTCGTTCAGCTGATGTACAATCCGCGCTACCACCCACCCGACCGTGCGGAACTCCTGTTCGATATAGGCGCGCTCTGATAGCAGAAAATCCTTGTACTCCTGCTGATTGGTGGTGCGGTACAACTCTACTGCGGCACGAATGCGGTTGCTGCGCGCGTTGTTGTTATCCACAGTGCGCTCAACACGCCAGAGTTCGGTGGCCGCCTTGAGGGCATCATCAGCCATTTTGGGGTTGAAGTTACGCATTGGGCCAACGCTCGCGGCGATGTCGCCAATCACGCGGTATTCCCGGGTGGGGTTATTTTCGGTAAATAGCCAGCGGTCATCCGGTACGCCGGAATGGGTTGCGGTGCGTTCATTCGGTTGCAGCGTTGCGTCATAAATCAGGTTGTCGGTCTGGCCGGAAAAATCACCGCCCATTACATACTGGCTCAGCGTGGGTACGATAATGCCGCGATACAAACGCCCCAGCGCCTGATAACCGCCAACCACGGTCAGCAAACCGTGTTCGATTTGTTGCAGCACGTCCGGCTTGCCGTCCGGCTCGCGCAATTCCACCAGACGCATATTCTGGTCAATCAGAGTGTTGTCATGCTGAATACCGAATTCATCATAGACGGCACTGAGGATAAAAATTTCACCCGCCTGCGACTCAATCCGGAAATCTTCATCACCGGCATCGTACCAGCCGCCACGGGTCAGGCCGGGCACATGCTCACCGGATTTGAATCGGGTTAACGTAGATGGGCCTTGCACATAACCATCAAAATGATTGATGTTAACCGGCGCCATCAAGGCATCATCGCGGTGGCTGTCGTCGTGCCAGAGCTTGTACTTTTCTTTCACCCGCATGTGTCCCATCTGCACCGGCAGGAAATATTCCAGTGTGGGTTGCCAGACATTCTGATCGTAAACATTGGCGGCGATGCGGAAAGGTTTGCTGCGGGTGTCACCCAGCACCAGTTGGTACAGCCCTTCGTTGTTGATTTCAGAAAAATCAAAATGGTAATAGTGAAAACGTAAAAAATCGCCGTAGCTGGCGAGCGGTTTGTCGAGCACGGTTTGATGCTTGCCGCTGCTATCCAGGCGTTGCAATTGCATTCTGGTTGGCACCTTGTCCAGCGGGTCGGTTTCAATCACCGCGACTTTTTGCTGGCTCGGGTGATAACCCACCATGGAATGCTGGATCACCGGTGGTGCGACCCAGTTTTTAATGACGTTGGGTTTGATCGTCCAATGGATGGCATTTTTAGTAGCACCGGCAGCCACCTGGCTGCGCACCACAAACCAGCCGTTCTGATGTTGCACACGGCCATCGAGCAATTGCAAATCGCCGGTGTGGCTTTCAATAACGACCCGCAGTTCTTCCGACTCCGGCGCCACCGCCAGGCGTTTGCCCTGGGCGATAGGCGCTGGCAAGGTGCGGTGATTGTCCAGCGGCACCAGACCTTTGGCATCACCGGTTTGTACTATTTGCGGATCCAGCGGTTTACGGCTATCGACGGCAACGCCGTAAGGCTGGCGCGGGAAGATGCCGTTGCTGTTATCCATATACCAGCTTTTGCCAAACAGATCGGCCGGGTAAAGCTCAAGGTTAAAACCGACATCGCCAACAAAGGCATCCGGCAGCGGCTGGTCCAGATCGATATACACATGGATCTGTTCGCCATCGGTATTCACGCGCATGGTGTAGGTGAGTTTCAGGTCGGGATAAAGAATCGGGTTAAAGCCGACCTGATTTTGTTTTTCATCCGGGTAGGCCAGGCGTGCGCGAATTTCACCGCGCTCGTGATCCACCTCGCGGGAAATCAATGCCGGGGTTGGCGACCACTGGCCGGGCGACGGCTCAAGACGCAAATCACCGTTGCTGGCAATACGGGTGCCATGGCTGACCATGATCAGGCCGCTTTGCCGGCTCTCGGGGTAAGTGTCGGAAAATGCCATCACGCCAACGCCGCGCTGTTGGAAATAGTCGCGCTCGTTAAGCACGAAGCGATCTCCGCTTGCCGCCGGGTTGGCAGATGATGTCGACTTGTCAGAAGCAGGTGCCGTGCAACCCAGTAATAAACCGGCGATGCAGGCAGAGGTAAATGCAGAACGAACTAAATTCATAACAAGGCCTTTCTAATGATTATAGGTGCACCCTGAAACAGGTTTGCAGTGGCGTTCAGGCCAACGCTGTTAACGAGCTGGCCGATTCAAATACTGGCGCCGGGTTTCCCTGCCGTAAACACCAGTGCGGCTTGAGCTGACTGTAAATTCTCGCGGGCGGTGCCACGAGGCGCCTCTTCAAAACGGCTGTTTTTATATTCCACTCACGCAGGATTATTGCCCACGTCAAAGTGTAAGCCGTTGAATACTCCCTCTTTATTGGACGCGTTATGTTTTTATACAGCTCGGACCGGGGCTGATGATAGCGCTTTCACCGCGTCACTCCCGGCATAAAAAGACGAAACTTTACCCCCGCCTCATCTATCTTAACGCCGCTATGCAATCGCTTACGCTGTGGCATATGTGTCAACTTTAAAAGTGCGGAAAAGGGCGCGGCCATCAATCTCAAGGCCCGCTGACCGGGGGAGAAAAATAGCCTGGTCGAGGCGAGGGCACGGCGGCTTTTTTTTCAGGATTTGTTCAAGGTCCTGGCAATAACTGGCAAGATACACGCCTGTGTTGGCCACCCGGGTTTGGCCATCTGTAAAAGGGATAGGTAGCACCATGGTTGACAGAGTATCGGACGAAGGCACCGGCGGTTGGCGGGAAAAATACCTCGACTTGCTGGACGAGCACGAAGTGCTGGAGCACCGCAGCAGCGAGCAGCTGTATTTGCTCACCCGTGCATTGGTGCGCGTCAGTATTTCTGCCGATGGCCAGGATCAGGATCTGGATGCCGCGCTGGAGCGCCTGCGGGATAACTTGCGCCGCGGCGACCTTGCCGATTTACCGGCATTGCTGGAGCGTGTCGATAATGCCTTGCTGGGATTTGAAGAACAGCGCAACCAGCACTGGACAGCGATTGCCGCCGGTTTGAATGACACCATTAAACCGCTGCAAACCCTGTCACTGTCGCGCTCGATCAACGACCGCATTCAACAGTTCTCCGCCCGCATTCCTGAAGACGTTAAACAATTTCATGCCTACCCGGCATTACTCAAAGCCCTGTCATTAATTTATGACGAAGTGGTTGAGCAGTTGCGCACGCCGGATACCGGCTTGATCGGGAAAATATTCGGACGCCCGGCATCGGCTGCCAGCGCCAGCAAAGATGAGTCTTTGGTTGAGAAAGATGAACCTTCCGTTGAGATAGCAACCGTTTCCATTGATGAACCTGCCGACGCGCCGGTGATCGCGGTACCGGCGCCCACGCTGACTGTACTGGCCGAAAAAATCCACCGCATTCTGACCCGGCTACTCGACACCTTGTATGTGCCGGACAACCTGCAACCCCGCTCGCAGGAATTGCGCTTGCGCTTGACGGGTGGCGAATCCGAAGAAGCTTTGCTGGCCACGATTGAAACCACCGGCCAGTTGATCAGTGAGGCCTCGCTGGCGGCCAACGAAGCCTTTACCACCTACCTCACCTCGGTTAACCAGGAACTGACAGATATTTATGCGGTGATTGGCGGTGAAGCAGAACGGCAACAATCGCTCGAAGCCGCCGCGCAGCAGTGGCAGGAATCCATGCTGAATGACATGTCGGATCTGGAAAAAAACAGCCAGGATGCTTCGGATTTAAACCAATTGAAATCGTTGGTGAATTCCCGTCTGGGCAACATCCGTCAGGCCTTGAAAAATTATCAGCAAAGTGAACAGCAGCAGAAAAAAATGTCCGGCCAGTTACAGGAACTGGCCAAGCGCATTCGCGCCATGGAAGTAGAGGCAGAAAAAAATCGCACCGCATTGGAAAAGCATCGCCACAAAGCGTTACATGATCCGTTAACCGGTTTGCCCAACCGCGAAGCTTATAACGAACGTATCAGCAACGAATATCAGCGCTGGTTGCGTTATCGCCACCCGTTAACCGTAGCGATTTGCGACCTCGATCATTTCAAAAAAATTAACGATAATTTTGGCCATCAGGCCGGTGACCGGGTGTTGCGATTTATCAGCCGTTCCATTTCAAAGCGGTTGCGCGAAATTGATTTCTTTGGCCGGATTGGCGGCGAGGAATTTGTTTTTATTATGCCGGACACCACCCGCGATCAGGCCTTTGTGGTGCTTGAAAAAATACGCTCATCCATTGCCGCAACCGAATTCAACTACAAGAACGAACCCATGCCGATCACCCTGTCAATTGGCATCACCCAGCTGATTGAAGGCGACCGCACCGAAACCGCGATGGGCCGTGCCGACGTTGCGCTTTATCAGGCGAAAAATGCCGGCCGCAATCGCTGCCAGATTTTGTAACGTTGTAATTTTTTATTATTGCCGAGTTCGCCTGCATGATCCTTGCGCTAGCCATTTTTGTTCTTACTTTAACGCTGGTGATCTGGCAACCCAAAGGGCTCGGTATTGGCTGGAGTGCCGGTTTGGGGGCGGCGCTGGCGATGTTGGCCGGGGTGGTTTCCTGGCAGGATATTCCGGCGGTGTGGCACATTGTGTGGAATGCGACCGCCACCTTTATTGCCATTATCATCATCAGTTTACTGCTCGACGAAGCCGGTTTTTTTGAATGGATTGCGCTGCATGTTGTGCGCTGGGCAGGCGGTGGCGGCCGCAAATTATTTACCTTTGTTATTTTACTGGGCGCGGTGGTTTCTGCCTTTTTTAATAATGACGGTGCGGCTTTGATTCTCACGCCTATTGTTATTGCGGTGCTTATCGCTTTGCGCTTTTCAGCGGCAACCACGCTGGCTTTTGTGATGGCGGCCGGGTTTGTGGCGGATACCGGTAGCTTGCCGCTGATTATTTCCAACCTCGTTAATATTATTTCTGCAGACTTTTTTGCCATCAGCTTCAGTGAATACGCCGCGGTTATGGTGCCGGTCAATCTGGTCAGTGTGCTGGCAAGCTGGGGCATGCTCTACTGGTTTTTTCGCAAGGATTTACCGGCGGTTTACCAACTGGAGCGGGTGCCGCAGGCGTCCAGCGTGATTCGTGATCGCGGTACTTTTATTGCCGGCTGGTACGTGCTTGCTTTGCTGCTGGCAGGTTTTTTTCTGGTGGAGCCAACCGGTATTCCGGTCAGTGCCGTTGCCGCCATTGGCGCATTGGTATTGCTGGCGATTGCTGCAAAAAATCGCATCATCTCGCCGCGAAAAATTATTGCGCACACGCCCTGGCAAATTATTATTTTTTCGCTGGGCATGTATCTGGTGGTTTACGGTTTACGCAACGTGGGTGTAACGGATTATGTAACCCGTGTGCTGGATTGGTCAGCGCAGGGCGGTATTTGGGGCGCTGCCCTGGTGACCGGTTTTATGGCAGCCTTCCTGTCTTCCATCATGAATAATTTACCGGCGGTGCTGACCGGCGCTCTGGCGATTGACTCCAGCCAGGCAACCGGGCTGGTGCGCGACGCCATGGTCTATGCCAACGTTATCGGTTGCGACCTCGGCCCGAAAATAACCCCCATCGGCAGTCTTGCTACCTTGATATGGCTGCATGTGCTGGCCCGTAAAAATATTCTGGTCGGCTGGGGGTATTATTTCCGTGTTGGTATCGTGTTAACCCTGCCGGTATTGCTCGTCACACTGGTTGCGCTGGCGTTGCGTTTATCCATTGCCGCCTGACTTGCAGGAAGATTTTTTAATTCGGCCTTTCGGAAAAACGTTCTACTAAAAAATCAATAAACAGCCGCACCTTCGCTGCGAGGTAACGCTGTTGCGGGTAAACCGCCCAGACACCGGTATCCGGTAATTGGTAGTGATCCAGCACCGATTGCAGTTGCCCGGTGGCGAGATATTCATTCACGTAATAGTCCGGCAACTGTGCAAGGCCAATGCCTTTCAGTGCCGCATCGAGAATGGCCGGGCCGGCGTTGGCTTGCCAGTTGCCGGCAACCACCAGTTCACGACGCTGGCCTTTATCCTGAAATAGCCAATGCTCCCGAGAACCTATCAGGCAATTATGTTGCTGTAATTCTGCCAGCGTGTGCGGTTGCGGTTTGCGGGCGAAGTAGGCCGGTGAACCCACCACATATTCGCGCCGGTCACAGAGGCGGCGTGCCACCAGCGTTGATTCTTTCAGAACGCCCATACGAATGGCTACGTCAAATCCTTCCTCAATCAATTCCACCTGGCGGTTGGTAAAATTCATACTGACGCGCAGCCGCGGATAACGGGTGTGGAAATCATTCACCAGCGGGGCGATATAACGTTCACCAAAGGTAGTGGCCGCGGTGATGCGCAGCAGGCCGGTAGGGCTGCTTTGCTGGTGATCCAGTAATTGTTCAGCCTCGCGAAAACCTTCAAATAGCTGGCGGCAGCGTTCGTAATACAAGGTGCCGCTATCGGTCAGGCGAATCTGCCGCGTAGTGCGATACAGCAACTGGCTGCCGAGCTGTTGTTCCAGTTGGCTGACCAGGCGGCTAATATGCGAGGCGGATACCTGTAAATGTTGCGCGGCAGCGGTAAAGCCACCCAGACGCACCACCTCGACAAACGCTTCAATTCGTTCCCAGCGCTTCATTGTTGCTCCTCAGCAATAATCTTGTTCCTGAAAGCCTATTTATTCATCATTATGGAATAGTCTACACTGCTCAGCATGTAATCGCTGCAGGCCTGGTGCTTGCCCGTTAACCACAAACTTTGGAGAGATGCGCTATGAAATCACGCGCCGCCGTGGCCCTGGCCGCAGGAAAACCCCTCGAACTTGCTGAAATTGACGTGCAAGGCCCCAAAGCCGGCGAAGTGCTGGTGCGCATTGTTGCTACCAGCGTTTGTCATACCGATGCTTACACCTTGTCCGGTGCTGACCCGGAAGGCGTATTCCCGGCGGTACTCGGCCACGAAGGTGCCGGTATTGTGGAAGAAGTCGGCCCGGGCGTTACCAGCCTGAAGCCGGGCGATCATGTTATTCCGCTTTACACCGCCGAGTGTGGCAAATGTAAATTCTGTCTGTCGGGCAAAACCAACCTTTGCGGTTCGGTGCGCGCCACCCAGGGCAAAGGCCTGATGCCGGACTCTACCAGCCGCTTCTCGCTGGAAGGCAAGCCACTGTTCCATTACATGGGCACCTCGACGTTTTCTGAATACACCGTCTTGCCGGAAGTATCGCTGGCCAAAGTTTCCAAAGAAGCCCCGCTGGATAAAATCTGCCTGCTGGGTTGTGGTGTTACCACCGGCATTGGTGCGGTGTTGAACACCGCCAAAGTCACCCCCGGTTCTACCGTTGCCGTGTTTGGTCTGGGCGCCATTGGTCTGGCAGTCATTCAGGGCGCGTTGATGGCGAAAGCGGCGCGCATCATCGCCATTGATGTAAACCCGGATAAGTTTGAATTGGCTCGCCAGTTTGGCGCTACCGATTTTGTAAACCCGAAAGACCACGGCGCACCGATTCAACAAGTGATTGTGGACATGACCGATGGCGGTGTGGATTACTCCTTTGAATGTATTGGCAACGTAAACGTTATGCGCTCGGCGCTTGAGTGCTGCCATAAAGGTTGGGGCGAGTCGATCATCATCGGCGTTGCCGGTGCCGGCCAGGAAATTTCTACCCGTCCGTTCCAGCTGGTCACCGGTCGCGTATGGAAAGGTTCTGCATTCGGTGGTGTAAAAGGCCGCAGCCAATTGCCAGGTTATGTGGAGCAATACATGCGTGGTGAAATCAAAATTGATGAATTCATTACCCACGATATGCCGTTTGACCAAATCAATCATGCTTTTGATTTGTTGCACGAAGGTAAAAGTATCCGCACCGTATTGCACTTCTGATGCCGGTGTACGCTTGTTAATTTGATTTGTACCTTTGGCGGGCTCGTAATTGACCCGCCCTTTTTATTTAAGGAGACAGCGATATGTCCACAGACAGTTCTCTGACTTTAATTTCTGCTGTGCGCACCTTTGGTGGCTGGCTGAAACGTTACAAACATCAATCGCGCACGCTCAACTGCGAGATGATCTTTGCCATCTATTTGCCGCCGCAGGCAGAAACTGCCAGCGTACCTTTATTGTGGTGGTTGTCCGGCCTTACCTGTAACGATGAAAATTTTTCGCAAAAAGCCGGCGCGCATCGCGTTGCGGCAGAGCTGGGCATGGCGATTATTTGCCCGGACACCAGCCCGCGCGGTTCGGACTTTCCAGGTGAACATGACAGTTACGATTTTGGTAGCGGCGCCGGGTTTTATGTAAACGCCACCCGCGAGCCATGGAGCAAACATTACCGCATGTACGACTACATCAATGAAGAATTGCCGCAGCTGGTACGCGCGCATTTTCCATTGAATGGTCGCGAATCTATCAGTGGCCATTCCATGGGCGGGCACGGCGCGCTGGTGTTGGCGTTGCGCAACCCCGGTCGGTTTGCCTCTGTGTCGGCGTTTGCACCGATTGTTCATCCCGGCCAATGTCCATGGGGCGAAAAAGCGTTTAGCGGGTATCTCGGTGATGATCGTGAAAGTTGGAAGGCTTATGACGCTTGCGAACTGATTGCCAAAGACACCGCCAAACAACCGCTGCTGGTTGACCAGGGCGAGGCGGATAATTTTCTGGTTGAGCAATTAAAACCGGAGTTGCTGGAGCAGGTATGCCGTGAGCATAATTACCCGCTGACATTGCGCCGTCAGCCGGGTTATGACCACAGTTATTATTTTATTGCGACTTTTATCGAAGAGCATTTGCGTTATCACGCGGAGCATTTGTTTAAGGTTTAAGGTTTAAGGTTTAAGGTTTAAGGTTTAAGGTTTAAGGTTTAAGGTTTAAGGTTTAAGGTTTTTTTGGCATGCCTCCGGAGAGATAGTACTCCGCCATCCGTTTGGTGCCCGTTTAACTGCTTCGAAAACGCATAAATCCTTCCCTGGAGCTCCCGCAAGCCAACGGCAACTGTTCCTACGTTGCTCTAACTCCCTCCATCCCTGGAGGTCGTCCATGGCTTGCAAGGTTTCGAAGCAGTTAAACGGACACCAAACTCGCAATGATCCTCTGGCCAGGCTTTAAAACCTACTGAATAAAACACAGCAGTAGAGTTTTTTCGCCGACGTTTTTGTATCGTTATTTCGGCAATACTTTTCTGCTTTCTGCTTTCTGCTTTCTGCTTTCTGCTTTCTGCTTTCTGCTTTCTGCTTTCTGCTTTCTGCTTTCTGCTTTCTGCTTTCTGCTTTCTGCTTTCTGCTTTCTGCTTTCTGCTTTCTGCTTTAGCACTTTTTGTTTTCAATCTTTAATTTGGCACCATGCAAGTTTGGTGTCCGCCTGACCATTTCGAAACCTTGCAAGCCAGGGATGGCTTGCGGGAGCTCCAGGGAAGGATTTATGCGTTTTCGAAATGGTCAGGTGGATGCCAAACGGACAGACTAACTCCATTCTTTTTGCCAGAACCGAAAACAAAAAGCCGCGATAGAACCTCTCCTATCGCGGCTTTTATCAATCGTTAATTACCGAACAATCAAGCAGGTGTTTTATGCAACTCCTGCAATTCATCGTGCACTGCAATAACATGATTCGCCATGCTATGAGCCAGCTCAAGCTCGCCGATAAATACCTGGCCGGCTTTTTCCTTCAGCAACAACTGCCCCTCTTCTTCACTGTAACAGCGTGCCACCGAGCGAATATGCGGGTTGAGTGTGTAGGAAAACTCCAGCATCTTGCGCGCGGCAAAGGTATCAGCCAAACCGATAATCAACATCTCGGCGCGGGCGATATGCGCCTGAATCAGCGTAGCCGGATCGGAGCAATCGCCCACCACCGCGTGAATGCCTTTGGCTCGCAAGCTCTCCACAATCTCACGATTCTGATCAGCAACGACAAACGGAATACCTTTATCCAACAGAATCTGACCAATGCGACGGCCAACACGACCGTAACCGGCCAGCACAATGTGGTGGGTTACGTGATGGGTTTGCACGTTATTGGGCAGCTCGGCGAGCGGGTCATCCGGGCGCTCCAGCATACGGGCAAGGCGCGAGCGTGAGCGAATCCATTTTTGTGCCGGGTCAGACAGCTTGAACATTAACGGATTGAGCGCGATGGAAATAATCGCACCGGCGAGAATCAGGCTTTGTCCTTCCATGGGTAACAACCCCAGCGAGGCGCCAAGGCTGGCCAGAATAAAAGAGAATTCGCCGATCTGCGCCAGACTCACGGAAACGGTAATGGCAGTATTAAGCGGGTAGCGGAACAGCAACACCAGGCCAAAGGCGGCGATGGATTTACCGAACACAATAATGCCAACCACCGCCAACACATGCAGCGGCTCTTCTACCAGCACTTGCGGGTCAAACAGCATTCCCACGGAAACAAAGAACAGCACCGCGAAGGCGTCGCGTAATGGCAGCGATTCCTCGGCGGCACGATGGCTGAGTTTGGATTCGCGCAACACCATGCCGGCGAAGAAGGCGCCCAGTGCAAATGAAACGCCGAACAACGAGGTAGAGCCGTAAGCAATACCTACCGCCGCGGCGATAACGCAAAGCGTAAAGAGTTCGCGGGAACCGGTGCGGGCAACCTGCCACAACAGCCAGGGGAAAAAGCGACGGCCTACCACCAGCATCAGCGCGATGAAAATGGAAACCTGGGCGAGGGTATACACCAGCGTCATCCACAGGTTGCCGGATACGCCGGTGCCATCGTCTTTTAGCAGGCCAGCCATGGGCGGTAGTAACACCAGCACCAGTACCATCACCAGATCTTCCACCACCAGCCAGCCTACCGCGATGCGGCCGTTAACCGTGTCGAGAATGCCGCGTGATTCCAGGGCTTTGAGCAGTACCACGGTACTGGCGCACGACAAGGCGAGGCCAAATACCAGGCCGGAACCAAGACTCCAGCCCCACAGGTGTGCAACGGCGGCGCCGAGCAGGGTGGCGACGGTGATTTGCACCACCGCGCCGGGCAGGGCGATGCGTTTTACGGATAGCAGATCGTTCAATGAGAAGTGCAGGCCGACCCCGAACATCAGCAGCATAACGCCGATTTCTGCCAGCTGACCTGCCAGTTCCAGGTCAGCGACGAAGCCGGGGGTGGATGGCCCGATGACGATACCCGCCAACAAATAGCCCAGCAATACCGGAAGTTTAAGACGGGCGGCGATAAAGCCGAAAATCAGTGACAAACCAAGGCCGGCGGCAATGGTGGTAATCAGGGAAATATCATGCGGCATAGATTTCCTCCAGGTTGTACATCACTGACCCGTGGTGTGAGGCGGCAGCAAGTGGGTAAACGGAACGATGTGCGTCAGATGGCAGTCGGCAGAAGGGGCGTCGGCAGGTGAGTGCTGTCATCGGCAAAGACAGCAGTGTATGACGAATAAAAAAAAGCCTGCAAGCCCCGAAAAGGAGTTTTTAAGCAGGATTCAGGCCAGCCTTCCCTTGTGCAAGGCCTTATGAAAACGTTTGCAAAAAAGCCAGGGCGACAAGTTACAGCATAAGTTGCCGCATGGGGGATAATTTAGTGTGCATTTTGAAGAAGATAGCGAATTGTCTGATATTAATTGGCGATGCTGATCCAGCGCGGGAAAAGTTAATCGGTCAAAACATGTAAACGGTTACAGTTTGGCGCGCTGCGGTTTTCGTTCGCTCGGTTATCCCGCAGGCGGCAGGGGTTTGGTGGGCAGAGGAAACCTTTGAGTCAACATTGCCGGCAAGTTTACCCATTCTTTACGGTATTTCCTGGCAAAGCGCCGGTGGCGTGCTTGCCCGGCTCCGCTCTTTTGCGGTAATCTTTGGCAAAGATTATATTATATGATTAATTGGTCGTCATGATGCCATCCGGTACCGATACAAGGCCTTGCCGCGCCGTGGTTCAGGCGCGCAATCCCGGATAAGGCGTGCGGGCATCGCTCAGCGGTCAATTTAAGTGAGACCCGATGTCTGACAATAACAATGAAAAAAAGCCACTGCGATCCGCCATGTGGTTTGGCAGCCAGGATAAGAATGGCTTCATGTATCGCAGCTGGATGAAGAACCAGGGCATCCCGGATCACCATTTTGATGGCAGGCCGGTTATCGGCATCTGCAACACCTGGTCAGAGTTAACGCCTTGCAACGGGCATTTTCGCGAACTGGCCGAACGGGTCCGGCGCGGTGTGCTGGAGGCGGGCGGTGTGCCGGTAGAGTTTCCGGTGTTTTCCAGTGGTGAATCGAATTTGCGCCCCACCGCGATGTTAACGCGCAACCTGGTCTCCATGGATGTTGAAGAGTCCATCCGTGGTAATCCGATTGACGGTGTGGTGCTGCTGACGGGTTGTGACAAAACCACGCCGGCGCTATTGATGGGGGCGGCGAGTTGTAATTTGCCAACGCTGCTGGTCAGTGGCGGGCCGATGTTGAATGGCAAACATAAAGGCCGCGATGTTGGCTCCGGCACCCTGGTGTGGCGTTTGAGCGAGGAATACAAAGCCGGGCTGATTTCCATCCATGAATTTATGGATGCCGAGTCTGACATGTCACGCTCAACAGGTACCTGCAACACCATGGGCACGGCATCCACCATGGCCTGTATGGCTGAGGCATTGGGCGTGTCGCTACCGCACAACGCGGCAATTCCGGCGGTGGATTCGCGGCGAAACGCGCTGGCGTATCTGTCCGGTATGCGCATTGTCGACATGGTGCGGGAAAACCTGAAGTTATCGGAACTGCTCACGCGTGAGGCTTTTTTGAATGCCATTCGCGTAAATGCTGCCATTGGTGGTTCAACCAATGCGGTAATTCACCTGAAGGCAATTGCCGGGCGCATCGGGGTGGAGCTATCGTTGGATGACTGGCAGCGCTATGGGCAGGCCGTACCCACGCTGGTGAACTTGCAGCCATCCGGCCAGTATTTAATGGAAGATTTTTATTACGCCGGCGGTTTGCCAGCGGTGTTACGCCGCTTGGGCGAAGCGGGTTTGTTATTTAAAGAAACCCTGACCGCCAACGGCCAAAGCCTGTGGCAAAACAACCGCGATGCGCCTTGCCATAACGACGAGGTTATTTGTCCCTTGGCGCAGCCGCTGTGTCACAACGGGGGCATTTGTATTTTGCGCGGTAACCTCGCGCCACGCGGTGCCGTACTCAAGCCTTCGGCGGCAACACCGGCGTTGATGCAACACCGTGGCAAAGCGGTAGTGTTTGAAAGTTTTGACGACTATAAGACGCGCATTATGGACCCGGACCTGGAGGTAGATGCTACTTCGGTTCTGGTTATGAAAAATTGTGGACCGAAAGGCTATCCCGGGATGGCCGAAGTGGGCAATATGGGGCTGCCACCCAAATTACTGAAGCAGGGCGTTACTGACATGGTGCGTATTTCCGATGCGCGCATGAGTGGCACCGCTTTCGGTACGGTTGTTTTACATGTTGCTCCGGAGGCCATGGAATTGGGCCCGCTGGCGGCGGTGCAGAACGGAGACCTGATCTTTCTGGACGCTCACGCCGGTGTGCTGCAACTGGACGTTGCAGACGAGGTATTGCAAGCAAGATTGGCACAACTGAAAGCCGTACAGGTAACAAAAAAAACGGGTGGTTATCTGCAGCTGTACATTGATCATGTACTCCAGGCTGATGAAGGATGTGATTTTGAATTTCTGAAAGGTTGTCGCGGTGCCGAGGTACCGGCGCACTCTCATTAATCACACTTTCATGGTCGGCTGCGATTAAGAAACTTATAAATATAAGAGCCACCTTGCTATGAACATTAGTAACCGCTATCCCAGTTTGTTGGGAAAAACCGTGTTGATTACCGGCGGCGCGTCCGGAATAGGTGCCAATCTGGTAGAAGCGTTTTGCCGGCAGCAGGCCAGGGTTTCGTTTATTGATATCCGCGATGCTGCCGCCGAAAAACTGGTGAGATCGCTAAGCCAAATAGAAAATTGTACCGCTCCGGTTTTTTATCATTGCAACCTGCTGAATATTCCGCTGTTGCAGGAAACCATTGAAAAAGTGCGTAAAACTTCCGGGCCTGTCAGTGTGTTGATCAACAACGCCGCTAACGATACCCGCCACGATTTTCGCACCGTCACGGTGGATTATTGGGACGAGCGACTGGCGGTCAATTTGCGCCATCATTTTTTTGCGGCGCAGGCGGTTTATCCGCACATGCAACATTTGGGTGGTGGCTCAATCATTAATTTGGGCTCCATGAGCTGGTACGCAACCCAGGGCGGCATGCCGGGCTACACCAGCTCCAAGGCAGCCATTGAAGGGCTGACGCGCGGTCTGGCGCGTGACATGGGCGGCGATAATATTCGCGTTAATACGCTGGTGCCAGGCTGGGTCATGACCGAACGACAGCTGGCGATGCTGGCCAATGATAAAAGTGCAGCCACGATTCTTGATAATCAGTGTCTGAAAAAATCCGTGATGCCGGAAGACATCAGCGCAATGGCCTTGTTTCTGGCATCGGATGACAGCCGTCTTTGTACCGCGCAACATTTTATTGTGGACGGCGGCTGGATTTAAGCGTGGGCAGTCATAGTATTTTCAACGTATAGCAACGCCGGTTGCTGTGCGGATCAGAATAGCGAATAAAAAATTTCGATCATGCTATCAACGAGGACATAACGATGAAAAAAATTCTCAGCACACTGGTTGCTACTACGTTACTGGCCGGCAGTCTCAGCGCACAGGCTATCACCGTCGGCTTTTCCCAGGTGGGTTCCGAAAGTGGCTGGCGTACCAGCTTTTCCGAATCGGTAAAAGCCGAGGCAGAAAAACGCGGCATCACCCTGAAATTTTCCGACGCGCAGCAAAAGCAGGAAAACCAGATTAAAGCGGTGCGCAGTTTTATTGCCCAGCGTGTTGATGCCATTGTGATTGCCCCGGTGGTAGAAACCGGTTGGCAGCCGGTATTGATGGAAGCCAAACGCGCTCGTATTCCGGTGGTCATTGTTGATCGCAATGTGTCGGTTTCCGACCAATCCTTATACCTCACCCGCATCGCGCCCGACTTTGAACTGGAAGGTCAAAAAGCCGCTAACTGGCTGGTCGAAAAAACCGAAGGGCAGTGCAATGTCCTGGAGTTGCAGGGCACCGTAGGTTCCAGCGCCGCGATTGGCCGTATGAAAGGCTTTAACGATGTACTGAAACAAAACCCCGGCGTAAAAATTGTGCGCAGCCAGACCGCTGAATTCACCCGTGCCAAAGGCAAGGAAGTGATGGAAAGTTTGTTGAAAGCCGAAGGCGGTGGCAAAAATGTGTGTGCACTCTGGTCGCACAACGATGAAATGGCGCTCGGTGCTATTCAGGCCATTCGCGAAGCCGGTTTAAAACCCGGGGAAGATATTCTGGTGGTTTCTGTCGATGCGGTAGACGATGCCTTGAAAGCCATTGCCGATGGCAGCATCAACGTATCCGTTGAATTAAGTCCGCACCTTGGTGGCCCGGCGTTTGACGTGATTGAAGAACACCGCAAGGGTAAAAAAGAATTTGATAAATGGATTCGTATGGGTGGTGCGGTTTACACCAGCGAAAACGCTGCGCAGGAATTGGCTGCCCGTCAGGCCAAATAATTTGATTGCATGTTTAACGTCATGTTGTTGCGCGGGCGGTGATTTCGTCACTCACCGCTCGCGTAATAACGCGGTAGGGCTGTGCCTGGTACGCCGGGCAATTACATAAAAAGACGAACTTATGTCCCATTCCAATCCTGTTTTGCAATTGCAGGGCATCCACAAAAAATTCCCGGGCGTGCATGCGCTCAAAGGTGTTGATTTCAGTTTGCGCGCCGGAGAAATTCACGCGCTGCTGGGAGAAAATGGTGCCGGAAAATCCACCCTGATTAAAGTAATGACCGGTGTTTATCGTCGCGATGGCGGCAGTATTCGCCTCGACGGTCAGGAAATTTTTCCGACCAACACCGGTGATGCCCAGGCGCTGGGCATCAGCACTGTGTATCAGGAAGTTAACCTGCTGCCGAATCTGACGGTTGCGCAAAATATTTATTTGGGCCGTGAACCCAAACGCTGGGGCTTTATTGATTGGGCCACGGCCAACCGGAAAGCCGAAGACCTGTTGCGTGATTACGAGCTGGATATTGATGTCACCCAGCCGCTGTCGAGCTACTCCATCGCTGTGCAGCAGCTGATTGCAATTGCCCGTGGCGTGGACATCTCCGCTAAAGTATTAATTCTCGACGAGCCTACCGCCAGCCTGGATGCTGATGAAGTGCAATCCCTTTTTCGCATTATGCGCAGTTTGCGCGAGCGTGGTATCGGCATTGTATTTGTTACCCATTTTCTCGACCAGGTGTACGCGGTTTGCGATCGCATTACGATCTTGCGCAATGCCGAACTGGTGGGTGAATTTGAAGCCGCAACGCTGACGCGCCAGCAACTGGTCGGGCATATGCTTGGCAAGGAACTGGCAGCATTGGGCCAGCATAAACCGGCCGAATTGGATCGTCAGCAGCGCGACATTGCCTTGACGCTGGATGGCGTTGGCAAACCCGGCTCGCTGGAACCGGTTCATCTTAGCGTGGCGAAAGGCGAGGTCGTGGGGCTGGCCGGTTTGCTCGGCTCGGGTCGCACCGAATTATGCCGGTTGATTTTCGGCGTTGATAAAGCGCAAAGCGGCACCATCACCTTCAACGGCAAAGTGGTTCATTTGAAATCCCCCAAAGATGCGATGTTGCTCGGCATTGGTTTATGCCCGGAAGACCGCAAACACGATGGCATTCTTGGCCCCTTGTCGATTCGTGAAAATATTATGCTGGCGCAGCAAATCAAGCAGGGCTGGTGGCGATATATTCCCCATGCGCAGCAGGTCGCCATGGCTGAAAAAGCGGTGAAAGATTTATCGATCGCCACCTCGGATATCGAAAAACCGATTGAGCAACTCAGCGGTGGCAATCAGCAAAAAGTTATTCTCGGCCGCTGGCTGGCCGCCAATCCTTCCCTGCTTATTCTCGACGAGCCGACGCGTGGCATCGACATTGGTGCGCACGCGGAAATTATCCGTTTGATTCGCCAACTATGCGCGCAAGGCTTATCGCTGGTGGTGGCTTCTTCCGAGCTGGAAGAGTTGGTTGCTTTCAGTAATAAAGTGGTGGTGCTGCGTGATCACCGCAAAGTGGCCGAATTGCACGGCGACGATATTCATCCGCAGCGCATCATGCAAGCAATCGCTTCCGCCTGACCGGTTTTGTGACGAGACAGATTATGAAAACACTATTATCCAATCCGGCAAGCTGGCGCTATGTGTGGCCCATTGTCGGTTTATTGTTACTGCTTTCCATCAACCTGATTATTTCGCCGGAATTTTTTCATCTGGAAATCAAAGATGGCCGCGTATACGGCAGTTTGATTGATGTGATGCTGCGTGCGGCACCGGTGGCCTTGTTGGCGATTGGTATGACGCTGGTGATAGCAACCGGTGGGGTGGATTTGTCGGTGGGCTCCATTATGGCCATTGCCGGCGCCGTTGCCGCCGGTTTAATTGCTGCCGGTGTTGAAAGTTTGCCGTTGATTATTGGTGGTGGTTTATTGGCCGGTTTGATCGGCGGTATGATTAACGGCGCGCTGGTAGGCTACCTCGGTATTCAGCCGATCGTCGCGACGCTTATTCTTATGGTGGCCGGCCGCGGTATTGCACAGCTGATCAACTCCGGACAAATTGTAACCTTTAATCACGACAGCTTTGCCTTTCTCGGCAGCGGTTATTTTCTCGGTTTGCCGTTTCCCATTATTCTGGTCATCATCACTTTTATTGCCGTGCAATTATTGATGCGTCGCACCGCGCTGGGTTTATATATTGAATCGGTGGGTGCCAACGCGTCTGCCAGTCATTACCTGGGTATCAATGCCCGTGCGATTAAATTCAGTGTTTATGCGATTGCCGGTTTATGTGCGGCGCTGGCGGGTATGATTGCCGCCGCTGATATTAAAGGTTCCGATGCCAACAACGCCGGCTTGTGGCTGGAGCTGGATGCAATTCTCGCGGTAGTGATTGGCGGTGCATCGTTGATGGGCGGGCGTTTCTCGCTATTCCTGTCGGTGATTGGCGCGCTAATTATTCAATCGCTGCTGGTGACGATTATCATGAGCGGCATTCCGCCCAAGTACAATTTGCTCATCAAAGCTTCGGCCATCATTATTATTTTGTTACTGCAATCCCCGCGCTTCCAGCAGCAGCTTTCCGGGTTAATGTTCTGGAGAAAGCGTCATGGTTAATCGTAAATTTATTCCGCTCATTGTTACCTGCTGTTTATTCTTTTTATTGTTTGGTATCGGTGCCGCGCAATTTGAAGGTTTTGGTTCTTCTCGGGTTTTTTTCAACCTGCTCAGTGACAATGCCTTTTTGATTATTGCCGCTATCGGTATGACCTTCGTGATTATTTCCGGCGGCATTGACTTGTCGGTGGGCGCGGTAATTGCGTTAACCGGTGTTATCGCCAGCGTGCTGATTACACAATACGGATGGCATCCACTGCTGGTGTTCCCGGTGGTATTGCTCTTGGGCACCTTGTTCGGTGCCACCATGGGAGCACTGATTCATTACTACCGATTGCAGCCGTTCATCGTTACGCTTGCCGGTATGTTTCTGGCGCGCGGTCTGGCGAGTGTTATCAGTGAAGAGTCTTTGCCGATTGATCATGAGTTTTATAACGAGGTTGCCAGTTTCGGTTTTATGTTGCCGGGTGATGCCTGGGTGGGGTCATCAACGTTAATTTGTATCGCGGTATTGATCGCGGCAATTGTGCTGGCTCACTTCACCCGTTTTGGGGTGCGTGTGTACGCTATGGGCGGCGACCCCAACTCGGCCGGTTTGATGGGCATCCCCCAGGCACAAACCACCATTCGTATTTATGCATTGAGTTCGTTTCTCGCTGCACTTGCCGGTATCGTTTATTCCTTTTACACCTTCTCTGGCTATTCCCTGGCGGCAGTGGGTGTTGAGCTGGATGCGATTGCGGCGGTGGTAATTGGCGGAACCTTGCTGACCGGTGGTTACGGTTATGTTGCAGGAACTTTGATCGGCGTGCTGATTATGGGCGTTGTACAAACTTATATTTCATTTGAAGGCACGCTGAGCAGTTGGTGGACAAAAATTGTTATCGGTTTGTTGTTGTTTGCTTTTATCGCCTTGCAGCGAGTGATGTCGAGAACCAGGCATTAATTCCCAGTATTTATCCTGAGCTTACAAAGCGGGAGGGACATCTCCTGTCAGGCAGCTTACAGACTTCGGAGTGGCACAATGCAAGTTTGGCATTAGAGTGTTTGTTCCAAAACTGTCGAGTCAGGGATGACTCGTCAGAGCTACAGGGAGTGTATTTATGCGTTTTTGGAACAAACACTCTAATGCCAAACTGACAGACTGGGGTTGACGTCTCGCCTTGGGAAATAAGACGCTTTATTCTCAACTTGGCCGGAGAGAAATTTCCGGCTTTATGCATATGAGTTTTCTTCAGGCTTGTCTTTGCGGAGCGGGGGAGGGGGCTGTCGGTTCGGGACGGCGCCACAACCAGATAAGCACCAGCGCCATAAAAAGCGTTACGCCTTCTGCCAGCCAGGGAAAGGGTTGTACGATAAAAAGAATGACGGCGCTGATCGTCATTGTGATGGCGGCACACCATTTGGCTTTGCGGCTGACGCTGCGGGTTTCCCGCCAATTGCGTAACATGGGGCCGAACAAACGATGGTTTTCCAGCCAGGCAAGAAAACGCGGCGAGCTGCGCGCGGCAGCCCAACCGGCCATTAAAATAAACACCGTGGTGGGCAGCCCCGGTACAAAAATACCGATGACTCCCAGCATTACACACAAACCCGCGAAGGCCATCAACAAATAGCGAATCAGCGTCTTCATAACTTCTGCGTTGGGCACTCCGTCCAGCTGGTGATCAGCAACAATATTAGCTCCTCTTCTCGGCGGTTGCGTTAAGTATCTGATCCGTCGAGGCTATTTCTGTTGTCAGCCATGCCTGCAGGTGTTCTCGCCAGGCATCCGGCTTGCCGGTAAACCGGCTGCTATCGAGTATCCTCAGCCTGTCATTGATCTGCAATACAAACGTTGGAAAGCCGCGTCCGCCCACTTTGCCGAGCAGGTCGCGACTCGCCTTGATATGCAACTGAACGGCATTGCCGGCCAGCTGCTGATAATGATGCGTAAAGGTGCTGACATCCAGCCCGATTTCGCCAGCGAGTTGCCACAACACCGCCTGATCGGCGACGCGTTGCCCCTCAACATAGTGTGCCTGTTGTACCCGGTGTAACATTTCCACACCACGCTGCGCCAACGTTTCAGCGGCCAATATGGCAATAGTCGGCGGCTCGGAATCCATCACCGCGCTGTTATCCCGCAGCAATCCGTCAAAATAGGCAGTGCCGAATGGTTGGCCGCTCAGCTCGCGAATGCGCTGGTCATGGGGGATCACGTAGTCGCGCCAGGCGGGCGTAATCGCTTTGCGATTCTGCCCGGTTAACATACCACCGGCGTGTAACTGCAAACTGAGCTGCGGTATTGCACTTGCTGCCGTGACCAGCGGTGCGGCGGCATAGCACCAGCCGCACAGCGGGTCAAAAATGTAATGCAGTATTGCCGGCGTAGGGGTTAGTGCCATTGCAATTCCCCTTTAATAACTTTTGCGCTTAGCTCCAGCGACGCTTCTTCCCCGAGTTCAGGGTAATGTTTTTGCATCGCCTTAATCAGTGCTTCGGCGTTTTCGGCCGCTGCCGCTTCTTTATCAAAAAGCTGCAGGTACTGGCGAGTAAAGGCGACCGCTTGCAGGTTGTCCGGTGTTGAGCCGTCTTTGTTCAACAGAAAATGACCGGGAATAACCCGCTGTGGCGCCAGTGATTCAATGGCATCGAGGGTTTTATACCACTGTTGACGTTTGTCTGCCGTGGCGGTATCGGCGACCCACACATGAATATTGGCCATTACCGGAATGCCACCGACAACGGTTTTCAAGGCCGGGATCCAGACAAAGCTGCGTTGTGCTTCAGGGCCGGTGATCTCCAGCACATGGCCATCGATATGCAAGCGGGGTTCTGTCAGCGCCTCTGGCAATACCAATGATTGGGGGGCGTTGTCTTGCAGAATCGGGCCCCAATGTGCCAGTTTTCTATCCCGTTTGGCCTTGATGGCCGCCACGGTTTCGGCGGTTGCCAGAATGCGGGCATCCGGGAAAGCGGCTTGCACTACATCAAGCCCGAAATAGAAATCCGGATCGCTGTGGCTGATGTAAACCGTGGTTAAGGGTTTACCGGTAGCGCGAATTTTTTCTACCAGTGCCCGGGCATCATTGCGTTGGAATTGCGCATCAATTAACAGCACTTCACTGGTGCCAATCACCAGCGTAGAAGACACCGGAAAAATTGCTGCAGCACCGGGGTTGTAAGTGTCGAGTGTTAGCGGCTCGGCCGCCAGCGAGGTCACAGAAACCAGACTGGCGCCCGCTATCAATAAACGGCGAATGAAGGATTTGACCATGTTGCGATAACCTTTGTCAGTGAAAACGCCATGGTATATTGCTTGAATCGGTCGAAAAACCACCTAAAATGCAATGATTTATTGCATGAATCGAGCGAATATGGACCGCATTACCGCTGCTGCTGTTTTCATCCGGATTGTTGAGGGCGGTAGCCTGGCCGCGGCTGCCGGGTCGCTGGGTATGTCGCGGGCGATGGTGACCCGCTACCTCGCCGAGATGGAACAATGGGCCGGTGCCCGTTTGTTACACCGGACTACCCGACGACTCAGTCTCACCCATGCGGGTGAACAAACCCTGACACGGTGTCGCCAATTGCTGGCGGTGGCTGAAGAGGTACCCGAGGTGGTCAGCCCGCACACCGCCCCCGTGCAGGGGCTGGTGCGGCTGGCTTGTGCGCAATCCCTCGCCCAGGAAGTACTTGCGCCCGCAGTGGTGGAGTTTTTACGACAGCACCCTTTGGCCGGGATTGACCTGCACATCGATTCCCGCGCGGTCAATCTGGTGGAGGAGCGTATCGACCTTGCGGTGCGCATCAGCAACAACCTCGACCCCAATCTTATTGCCCGCCAACTGGGCGAGTGCCCCTCGGTGGTTTGTGCCGCACCGGCGTATCTTGCCCGGCGAGGAACACCGCTGCGCCCTGAAGATCTGGCCGAGCACAATTGCCTGACCTATTCCTGGTTTGGTAGCAGTTTATGGACCTTTACCCATGTTGCGGGTGAACCCTTCAGCGTGCCGGTAACAGGAAACCTCAGCGCCAACGAATCACATGTTTTACTGGCTGCAGCGGTGCAAGGTGGCGGTGTAACCCAGCAGCCTTTATATGCGGTGCGGCATTTACTGGCGGCAGGCAAACTGGTGGCCTTACTGGCGGATCACCAGCCACAGCGCATGGGCATACACGCGGTTTTCCAATCCCGGCGGCAAATGAGCCCGGTGTTGCGGGCGCTTATCGACTTTCTCGCGGACTGGTTTGAACAAGCGGCAAGATCGCCGGATCGTTAACGCGGCAGTGTCCAATTGGTCATCAAATTTTCACATCATTCCAAATGATCGGCATCGGGTTTGGTGGAGTCGCCCAACCTGGTAGTTGTTGCCGGAGAAAGGGGATTGATGTGTACCGCAACGTGCGGATAGAGGTTTTCTTGTGGGCGAGAAAGGAAGTGGTATAAAAAAACCTTCGGTGGCATAGCCACCGAAGGTTTTTTTGCAGAGGGATATCAGCTTGTCAGCTGTAATCAGTGCGCTTTGTCCGTCAGTTTCACGGCGCGATAACCACCGCGTTTGCGGTCGTAGAGGTACATCAGCGCAAAGAACAGCGCCACGATCAGGGCAATCGGGGCAATCCATTTGAACGCCGCCCGGCCACCGTAGTTATCGGCCGGTGCAATAATCGCAGCGGCTTCAGCAGACAGGGCAGATTCCTGCGGCACAATACCGGCAGAGATGGAACGCAGAGCGTTACCGGTCAGGCCGCCATCCAGTGTGCCGTTACTGCGGTAGAAGGCCAGTGCCGCTTCGGTGTGATTCAGCACGTTGGTAGCATCCGGTGCCTGATAACCCAGATTGGTGAGCGCTTCTTCACCCGGTAAAGCTGCTGCCTGGCTGATGTAGCCCGGATAGCGGTTCTCAACCTGCTCAAGTACCACAACCACTTGCTGGGTATTCATCGCATCTGGCAAGTTACGGTCGGCAATGCCGCCCATCACGCCCTGAATCGTGCCCGATGCACCCATGCCGGCGCCAATCATCAACACGATGCCCAGCGAGCCGGAGCGCGGGAAACGTTCGCTCATCAAACCCACCATGGTCGGGAAGAAGAAAGCCACACCAAAGGCAAACACGGTAGCGGCAAACATCAATGGCACCAGACCGGATTCAAAAATGGAGAACATCATCAAACCGGCAGCGGTGAGGATGGCCGAGAAGAACAGCATGCCGGTAGGCGCCAGGCGCTCAACCACCGGGCCGGCAAACAGGCGCAGTACCGACATCAAACCGGTGATCCAGACAAACACCAGCATACCGTGCAAACCGGCTGATTCCAGCACTGGAGAAATCCAGCGCATTGGGCCCAGTTCCAATGACAGGGTGATCATCTTCAGGATAATCAGCGCGATCACCAGCGGATGCGTGAAGGTGTAAATGAACATTTCACGGATCGGAATGCCGGCTTCGGCCAGTTCGGTTTTGGGGAATTTTTCCGGCAGCAACATGGCACCGTAAATCAGGATCGGGATATAAATCATACCCACCTGAATGGTCCAGTGGCCGATGGCAATCGGGCCGAGTGTGCCCAGTTGCACCATGCTCCAACCCAGCAAACCACCCAGCACCATACCGCCCGGGAAGAAGGCGTGGAAATGGTTCAGCTTGGTGGTTTTGTTTTCCGGGAAGAGCGCTGCAGTGAGCGGGTTACCGGCCACTTCAATCAGGCCGTTACCAATACCCATGCCGATGGCACCGGCGAGAAGTACCCAGAAACCGATCGGTTCGCCGGCAAAAGGGGCGGCGGCCAAAAATAGCGTAACGCCGATCAGGTGGAAAATGAACGCGCCAACTGCCGCAACTTTAAGACCGAAACGTTCGAGCAACGGGCCGAGGAAAAGCAGCGATAAGGCCATCCCCCAGAGCGCCGCGCCGCCGATATAACCTACGTCGGCGTTGGTTAAAATGAACTCGGCTTTGAGTTGCCCGAGAATATTACTGATGATTACAAAAGCAAATGCTGTAGGCAGCAAAGCCATACAGGCGCCCGCAAATAACTTTTTGCGGTTGATGCCATCAGGGCCAATATTGATAGAGCTGGATGCCATGTTAATACCTCATACTTATTTTTATAACAATTGAAATTGCGGGGGTAACGAAAATCTGGCTGTCTCAGGGAGAGCGGGCATGTACCGGTTGTTTTTTCAGGGTAATGCCGAGATTACTAAAAAGATGTTGCAGGTTTAAAGCGTTCATACGTTGTTGTCCTGTTTATTTTTAATATGAGACAGTCGGGCGATAAAACCGGGCCACCGGACCGAATGTTTCGGTGGCCCTTCTTTTTTAAAAACGGTTAAACGTCAGTGCTTGAGATTCTCACGGCTGACTTTTTCATTTTTGAAGGTCAGCGTAAACAATACCAATACGGCCAGTGCGATACCTGCCGGAATAATCCAGATAGTAAACCAGTTACGAGCACCTTCAACAGTGTAGGCGTCACTAATAACACCGGCGAGGCTGAAACCGATCAACATACCCACACCATAAGTGGCGAGTGTGATCAGCCCCTGAGCAGAACTTTTGATTTTTTCGCCGGCTTTGTAATTGGTATAGATTTGCCCGGTAACGAAAAAGAAGTCATAGCAAATACCGTGCAGCACAATACCGAGAATCAACATCCACGCCTTGTCACCGGCATCGCCGTAAGCAAACAGAACGTAACGTAACACCCAGGCGGCCATACCGGCAATCAACGCTGCTTTGATACCGAAGCGCACAATAAAAATGGGCAGCAACAGCATAAACAATGTCTCGGACACCTGGCCGTAAGACATTTTTGTGGCGGCATTGGCAACGCCAACATCATTCATAAACAGATTGGCATTCTGGTAGTAAAACGCCAGCGGGATACAAATCAGAATCGAGGCAATGAAAAAGATCAGATAGCGGCGGTCTTTTAACAGCGCCAGCGCGTCCAGCCCGAGAATGTCACGCACACTGACTTTGGCTGATCTGTCCACCACCGGCGGGGTGTGCGGCAGAAAGAAACTGAATACGCCGAGCAAAATGGATGCAACGGCGGCCATCTGGAAGGTGTAGGCCAGAGTATTTTTCGATTCCCAGCCGAGGTTACCAATCACCAGACCGGCCACAATCCAGCCGATAGTACCCAGTACGCGAATCTGCGCAAATTGACCGGCCGGGTCGGGCAGGTGACGGAAGGCTACCGAATTAACCAGCGCCAGCGTCGGCATGTACAACAGCATGTAAATAAGAATATAGGGATAGAACGCTTCAAAGCTGGCCGAGGTGGCGGCAAACCACAAGAGCGCACCGCCCAGAATATGCAGTACGCCGAGAATTTTTTGCGCGGCAAAATAACGGTCGGCAATCAAACCAATAATAAACGGCGCAACAATCGCACCGAAAGCCTGGGTGTTATAAGCCATGCCGGTTTGCACACCGGTAGCGCTGAATGCCTGGGCGAGAAAGGTGCCCATGGTGACAAACCAGGCGCCCCAGATAAAAAATTCGAGAAACATCATCGTAGAGAGTTTCAATCGAACATTGAGATTCATAGAGTTTTCCCATTATGTAAAACGTCAGCCGTGGCTGACACCAAAGGGTCAAAGCAGCCAGCGGTAATCTTGCCTGTTGCCGATCGTAAGTCGCCGCGCAGAAATGCGTAGCATTGAAATGTCTGACAGGTTGAAAATTTCACTGCTCATAACAAACCTGTCGCCGGTAACGCTACATTACCAGCGACAGGTTGGCTGATCAGTGGCAAGCCGGTATCAGAGTTTGGTCCAGGCGCTGTCGGCTTTGGACGAATTCAATACCGCCTGAATAAATTTCATACCTTCCACGCCGGTTTCAATACCCGGTACCAATTTGGTCAGTTGGTGGGTTTCGCCTTGCTGACGGGCTACCAGGATGTCGGCAATATCTTTATAGATATTGGCGAAACCTTCGAGGTAACCTTCCGGGTGTCCGCCCGGTGTACGTACACCGGAAGCCGCAGCACCCAGCCAGTCAGCGCGACGGGTAAAGCGCTGACGGGGCTGATTCAACTCACCGAACCACAATTCGTTGGGGGTTTCCTGCGCCCATTCGATGCTGGCCTTTTCGCCGAACACGCGAATGCGCAAACCATTCTCACAACCCGGTGCTACCTGGCTGCTCCACAACATACCTTTGGCACCGCCTTCAAAACGCAGTAATACGTGCACGTTGTCATCGACCGGGCGACCTTCCACAAAACTGGCGAGGTCAGCGCTGACCGCATCCAGCGGCAGTTGGGTGATAAAGCGGGCCAGTTGATAAGCATGGGTGCCAATGTCACCGAGACAACCGGCAAGGCCGGAGCGCGCCGGGTCGGTACGCCAGGAGGCTTGCTTGTTATCCGCATCAGCGGCTTCGGTCAGCCACTCCTGGGGGTATTCCACCTGAACCACGCGGATCTTGCCCAGTTTGCCTTGCTCAACCAGTTCACGGGCAAAACGCACCAGCGGGTAGCCGCTGTAGTTATGGGTCAGACCAAAGAAAGAACCGCTGGATTTCACCAGCTGCTCCAGCTCCAGTGCTTCTTCCAGGGTGCGGGTAACCGGCTTGTCACAAATGACGTTGAGACCGGCTTCCAGCGCGGCTTTGGCCACCGGGAAATGCATATGGTTGGGGGTAACAATCACAATGGCCTGAATGCCATCGGGACGCTGTTTTTCAGCGGCGATCATTTCTTCAAACGAACCGTAGGCGCGGTCTTCGGCGATATGCAGGTCAGCGGCCGAGGCCTTGGCCAGTTCCGGCTTGGAAGACAGGGCGCCAGCAACCAGCTGGTAGCGATCATCCAGACGTGCGGCGATGCGGTGCACGGCGCCGATAAACGCACCGCGTCCACCGCCCACCATGCCGTAACGAATTCTTTCTGCAGTCATATCCATTCCTTAACGGTAATTATTTCAGGCCGAGAATACGGCGGTTGGCAGCGTCGTCGGTGCCACCGGAGGCAAAGTCATCGAAGGCTTTCTCGGTAACACGGATGATGTGCTCTTTAACGAATTTGGCACCTTCAGCAGCACCGGCTTCCGGGTGTTTCAGGCAGCATTCCCACTCGATAACCGCCCAGCCGTCAAAATCGTAGGCGGTGAGTTTGGAGAAGATTTGTTTGAAATCGACCTGACCATCACCCAGCGAGCGGAAGCGACCGGCGCGATCAACCCAGTTTTCAAAACCGCCATACACGCCCTGAGTCGGGGAGGAATTGAACTCGGCGTCTTTAACGTGGAACATCTTGATGCGATCGCGGTAACGGTCAATAAAGCCGAGGTAGTCGAGTTGTTGCAGCACAAAGTGGCTGGGGTCAAACAGGATGTTACAGCGCGGGTGGTTGTTCACCTCTTTCAGGAAGCGCTCAAAGGTAGCGCCATCGTGCAGGTCTTCACCCGGGTGAATTTCGTAGCACAGGTCAACGCCAACGGCGTCAAAGGCATCGAGAATGGGCAACCAGCGGCTGGCCAATTCGCGGAAACCGGCTTCTACCAGACCAGCCGGGCGCTGTGGCCAGGGGTAAAGGAAAGGCCACAACAGCGAGCCGGAAAAGGTCGCGTGCGCTTTCAGTCCGAGGTTTTTACTGGCCTTGGCGGCCAGCAACAATTGGTTTACTGCCCACTTCTGCCGGGCTTCGGGGTTTTTATGCACAGAGGCGGGTGCAAAGCCGTCGAACATCTCGTCGTAAGCCGGGTGTACGGCTACCAGCTGACCTTGCAGGTGGGTAGACAGTTCGGTAACCACCAGGCCGTGTTTGGCCAGGGTGTCGGTAATTTGTTGGCAATACTCTGCACTGTTGGCCGCCTGCTCAAGATCAAATACGCGGCTGTCCCAGGTTGGGATTTGCACGCCTTTGAAGCCGAGACCGGCAGCCCATCCAGCGATGGAATCGAGAGAATTAAAGGGTGCTTCGTCACTGCAAAATTGCGCCAGAAACAGCGCAGGGCCTTTCAGGGTCTTCATCGTTATTCTCCGATTTGGATCAATGTTATTGTTTGCCGAGTGGTGTTTTTATCTGTGAAATTGCACGGTCGCCAGTGCATAGTGCCGGCAATCTTAACGCAGAATTTTAACGGGCGACGATCTTATTGTTATCGATTACAGACTTTTGCATCGGTTTTACACAAGTTAACAGTAAGCTTGCGCAAAGAAAATCAAAGGCCTGAATGGTGGCCGGGAATGCTCAAAAAACAACCGCGGCAATTATTGCGACAGCATTAATAGCGGCAGATACAAAAAAGCCGGCAGTTGCGCTGCCGGCCTGACTCAATCAACGGCGCAAGGGCACCGGCACTTCTTTCAAACCCGGCTCTTTTTCAAAGCGGGTGAAAGATTGTTCGTGCACATTGATGATGCGAGTAATGGCTCTATCAAGCCCCGGGTCTTCGCAGCCCTCCAGCGAGGCCCACAACTTTTCAAAGCTGGCCACCGCGTTGTTCTTGAGATCAGAAGTCATGATAGTGCGCATCGCATTCAGATAATTGTCAATCCCCAGCTTCCGTTGCAGCTGCTGCTCAATAACCGGACGCGTCGCGTGCTTGGGAATGGCTACATCCGGACACTTCTTTTTCATCTCGTCGAAAATGTAGATATTGGTCAGCATGGTGCGGAAGTCAGTGCCCATGGTTTCCAGGCTGGCAAAAGCCGGGGCAGTAAATAACAGGGTAACGCTGAGCAGAAGGGGTCTTAACATAATCGGTATCGTTTTGACTGACGTTAATAAAAGTCGCCCTTTCAACCCGATAAAGGCGGAAAGTGACAGGCAAGGCGGCAATGTGCCATAACCGGCCGCAGCCGCCAAGGGGCAGCCGGGCTGCCCGTCACATTTTTAGTCATCCAGGCAGTATGCGCCCGGCATTTGGCAATTATCAGCGGTTGATAAAAAGGCTTAGCCATTCCATAAGTCGCGCGTCCTTGCTGTAGAGCCAGTAACCGAGTGCGGCAAGATTAACGATGACGGTTATATAAAAGACAGCGCTGAAGGATGTCTTCGCCGATTTATGGCGCAGCGCCTGCCGTGCATAAAGTGCTCCGGGCCAACCACCCGAGATAGCGAGCAGATGCAAACGGTTTTCCGGTGTGCGGCGGCGGCCTTGTCGGGCGGCGCTTTTATCCAGCGCATAATCACCGTAAGTCAGCGCGCTCATACCCGCGTACCAATAGAGAACCAGCCAGGGAATGTAGCCAGCCAGCGCCAATGCACCCAGCAACGTGATGAAAGCAAGCGCAGCCAATAAGGCTCTGCCGGATTTATTGGCAGGTAACCATTGACCGGATAATTGAATCTGTTGTGCCTGTGGTCGGCCTTGCTGATCTTTTCCGGCAATAAAACTGACTTTATCGCCCGCAACAGGTCGGCGGCTGTGTTTGGGGAACTGACTGATATGCGCAAAAAATTTCCCCTGCGCGTGTTCAATAAAACCAAAACCTTTGTCATCGTTCCATGAGGTCAATATTCCGTGAATCCGCATAGGTTATTTCCTGAGCTCAATTGTCAATAAAGTGAAAATATTAAAGAGGGTAGGTCAGCAGCGCAAAGTGCCCGAGGTTGACAGAAAAATGCAGCGCAACAGGCATTAAAATATTTTTGCTGAGACTATAACTTAATGCGTAACAAAACCCGGCCAGCGCATACACCTGGATTGCAGCACCGGATAGCCCGGTATGAATTGCTACAAAAATGAAGGTGAGTAACAGCACCGCCAGAGCTTCACCCAGCCAGGGCTTGCCGGTCCATTGTGCCACCACTCTTAGTAAAGGCTGTTGTAACAATAGGCGTAAAAAAACCTCTTCGGCAACGCAAGTCAGAAACAAATTGGCAAAGGCAAAAATGACAATGTGTTGCAGCAGTTTGGGTTGCCATTGCAAATCCAATAGCGCCACACCCGCGGCGAGAATGGCGGGCGGCGCAACAATGAATAACAACCAATAATAGCGGGCGGGTGTGCGGTTATCAGACGGGTAGGTTTTTGGCCAAAGCAACAGCAGCAAAATAAAACCGGCCAACCCTTTGGCAATATTGGCGTGTAGCGAAAATACCATATCGCCCGCCGTATCACGAAGTTGCAACAATAGCGGATAGGAAAAACCGGCGGGCCGCCAGGTGGCAACCCAAAACGTTAGCGGCACCAGCAAAAGCCACAGTATTGTTTTTTGCCAGGGCGCTATCAACGGCTTGCGATATAACAGCGTGAGGCCGGTTAATGCTGTCAGCGCGGCAGTGATGCCCGGCGGTAAGGCAAAAATTATTGCGCAGAGGGCGATCGCCAGCAGTATCAGGGGGGCGACAGCCAGGCTTGGCAGCGTATACGAACTGGTCACTGAACCTTCCCTTCTGTCACCGTCGATTTGATCCTATAAAAAATGGGCCAGCTGCAACGCAGCGGCCCATTTGTTTTTAGCAAAGGTTTGTAGCAAAGCAATCCATTACTCGTTAAAGAATTTTTTCATCCCTTCAAACCAGTTGGATTGCTTGGGGGAATATTTTCCGCCCTTGGTAGACGTTTGGAATTCGCGCAGCAATTCTTTCTGTTTGTTGGAAAGATTAACCGGGGTTTCCACCACCACGCGCACCAGCAGATCGCCAGCGCCGCCGCCGCGTACCGGTGCAACACCTTTACCGCGCAGCTTGAACAATTTTCCGGTTTGCGTTTCCGAGGGTACTTTCAGTTTGACGCGGCCATCCAGCGTCGGCACTTCCAGTTCGCCACCGAGTGCAGCATCGACAAAATCAATGGGCACTTCGCAATATAAATTGGCGCCATCACGCTCGAAGAAGTCGTGTTTGCGCACGCTGACCTGCACATACAGATCGCCCGAAGGTCCGCCATCCAGACCGCCTTCACCTTCGCCGCTAAGACGAATGCGATCACCGGTATCAACGCCAGCCGGTACTTTAACCGACAGGGTTTTGGTTTCTTCTACGCGACCCTGGCCATGACAGGATTTGCACGGGTCAGAAATAATGGTGCCACGACCGCGACAGGTCGGGCAGGTTTGCTGCACCGAGAAAAAGCCCTGTTGCATACGCACCTGGCCATGCCCGCCACACGTGGTACAGGTGACCGGCTTGCTGCCTGCTTTGGCGCCGGAGCCGTCGCACACTTTACAGGAGACCAGTGTGGGTACTTTGATTTGCACGGTGCTGCCTTTAACCGCATCTTCAAGGCTCATTTCCAGGGTGTAACGCAGATCGGCACCGCGACTTGGG
Organism: Cellvibrio polysaccharolyticus; assembly: GCF_015182315.1. Lineage (NCBI taxonomy): Bacteria > Pseudomonadati > Pseudomonadota > Gammaproteobacteria > Cellvibrionales > Cellvibrionaceae > Cellvibrio > Cellvibrio polysaccharolyticus. The sequence goes on along the minus strand of NZ_PRDL01000001.1, from coordinate 4,158,970 downwards.
CCGCCGCGACCCCGGCCGCCACCGCCGCCACCGCCAAAAATATCACCGAACACATCGCCGAAAATATCGCTGAAGTTGCCGAAGCCGGCACCGCCGCCCATGCCCGCTTGCTGATCGACACCGGCGTGGCCGTATTGATCGTAAGCTGCACGTTTTTGTTCGTCAGACAGAATTTCGTAGGCTTCGTTAGCCTCTTTGAATTTTTCTTCGGCAGATTTGTCATCCGGGTTGCGGTCCGGGTGAAACTTCATCGCAACACGCCGGTAGGCCTTTTTCAGGTCGGCGGCCGAGACGTCTTTGGAGACGCCGAGAATTTCGTAGTAGTCACGCTTTGCCATACTGTCTTCGCTTTCTGTCGGGTTTGCGTCGCCTGGTCGGCGCCGCGTTTATCCTGCACCGCACAGGATCAGAACGGGTTGGGTTTTAACACAACAAATGCGGGACCAGCCCGCATTTGAGTGGAGCCACCTGAAAGACATAATCCCGTGGAGCCAACGCTCTTACCGGATTGTGTTCATCGTGCAGCTCAAGGTAGAACGCCGGTTGATCGCCAGCGGTTCGCCCTTATTTTTTGTCGTCTTTCACTTCTTCAAACTCGGCATCAACCACGCCGTCATCGGCAGGCTTGCTGTCAGCACCGGCGTTGCCGCCTGCATTTCCAGCTGCGCCAGCTTGTTGCTGCTCGGCGTAGAGTTTTTGCGCCAGTGAGCTGGAAGCTTCGGTCAGCTTGGTAGTGGCTGCTTCGATTTTTTCCAGATCCTCGCCTTTCACCACGTCTTCAGCTTCTTTAATCGCTGCGTCGATGGCGGCTTTTTCGGCGTCAGTCGCTTTATCACCCGCTTCTTTCACGGTTTTTTGCGTGGCGTGAATCAGCCCTTCCAGGGTGTTGCGTGCGGCAACGGTTTCAGCAAACTTGCGGTCTGCTTCGGCGTTGGCTTCCGCATCTTTTACCATTTTTTCAATTTCATCGTCAGACAGACCGGAGGAGGCCTTGATCACGATGGACTGCTCTTTACCGGTGGCTTTGTCTTTCGCGCTTACGTTAAGAATACCGTTGGCGTCGATGTCGAAAGTCACTTCAATTTGTGGCATACCGCGTTGTGACGGCGGAATATCAGCCAGGTCAAAACGACCCAGTGATTTGTTCTGTGCCGCTTGCTTGCGCTCGCCCTGTACCACGTGAATGGTTACTGCAGTCTGGTTGTCTTCAGCGGTTGAGAACACTTGCGATTTTTTGGTTGGAATCGTGGTGTTTTTCTCAATCAGCGGCGTCGCCACGCCACCCATGGTTTCGATACCCAGGGTCAGCGGGGTTACGTCCAGCAAAAGTACGTCTTTCACGTCACCGGCCAGTACCGCGCCCTGAATTGCTGCACCAATGGCTACGGCTTCGTCCGGGTTAACGTCTTTACGTGGCTCTTTACCGAAGAAATCGGCAACCGCTTTTTGTACCAGCGGCATACGGGTTTGACCGCCTACCAGAATCACGTCATCGATTTCGCTCAGTGATTTGCCGGAATCTTTCAGTGCTTGTCTGAGCGGCTCCAGTGAACGGGTAACCAGTTCTTCAACCAGTGACTCGAGCTTGGCGCGGGTCAGTTTTACCACAAGGTGCTTTGGACCGGTCGCATCAGCCGTGATGTACGGCAGATTCACTTCGGTTTGCTGGCTGGAAGACAATTCAATCTTGGCTTTTTCAGCGGCTTCTTTCAGGCGCTGCAGGGCCAGCGGATCGTTGTGCAGGTCAATGCCGTTGTCTTTCTTGAAGGTCTCTGCCAGGAATTCGATCAGACGCATGTCAAAGTCTTCACCACCGAGGAAGGTGTCACCGTTGGTAGACAGTACTTCAAACTGGTGCTCGCCATCGACGTCCGCAATTTCGATGATGGAGATATCGAAAGTACCGCCACCCAGGTCGTATACCGCGATGGTGTGGTCGCCCTTGCCTTTGTCGAGGCCGTAGGCCAGCGCAGCAGCAGTGGGTTCGTTGATGATACGTTTTACTTCAAGACCGGCAATGCGGCCGGCGTCTTTGGTGGCCTGACGCTGGGAGTCATTGAAGTAGGCCGGAACGGTAATCACCGCTTCGGTAACCGGCTCGCCCAGGTAATCCTCGGCGGTTTTCTTCATTTTTTTCAGCACTTCGGCAGAAATTTGCGGCGGTGCTTTTTTATCGCCTTTCACTTCAACCCATGCATCGCCGTTATCGGCGGCAACGATTTTGTAAGGCACCATGGAGATGTCTTTTTGTACCACATCGTCTTTGAACTTACGGCCGATCAGACGCTTGACCGCATACAGAGTGTTGTGCGGGTTGGTGACTGACTGACGCTTGGCGCTCTGGCCAACCAGAATCTCGTCATCGTTGGTGAAGGCGATAATAGACGGGGTAGTGCGATCACCCTCGGCATTTTCAATCACACGTGGCTTGCCGCCTTCCAGCACCGATACGCAAGAGTTGGTGGTGCCGAGGTCGATACCGATAATTTTACCCATTTGATGTCTCCAGATGTTCTGTACTCGCCCTCGGCGAGTCTTGATCAATAATGTTTGCTGTTCAGCGGCAAGTGGCCGGTTACGACAGTTGATAGCTATATTGGCGCAATGTCGGCGATTTCAAGGGCATCTGCCGAAAATTTGCCTGGCTCAGGCGCCTTTGGCGACCACCACCATGGCCGGACGCACCAGACGGCCGTGCAGGGTGTAACCTTTTTGGAAAACATTGATAACGGTATTGGGTGCTACGTCCGGGCTTGGCACCGCAGAAACCGCTTCGTGGAACTGCGGATCAAAGGCTTCACCTTGCGGATTCACTACCAATACCTGATGGCGCGCCAGCGCGTCAGTGAAGGATTTCAGGGTGAGCTGGATACCTTCGGCGGTGGCGGTCAGCGCTTCATTGTCGGTGTCGATGGAGCCCAGTGCACGCTCCAGGTTGTCGACGATCGGCAACAGATCATTAATGATCTTTTCCAGGCTGTATTTGTGGGCTTTTTCTACGTCCTGCTCGGCACGGCGACGGGCATTTTGCGCCTCGGCCTGGGAGCGCAGGGCTTGTTCTTTAGCGGAAACCAGCTCACCGGCCAGTGCAGCCAGCTGGGCTTGTAGTGCCTCGATAGAGATTTCAACATCGGAACTGTTGTTCGCGGTTGCTGCGTTTTCTGCCGCTTCCTGTGCGGAAGCTTCCTGAAATTCTTCGTTTGCCACGTTGGCCTCCATTGAATCGGTCATAAAGGGTCAGTTAATAAGTTGGCGGAATACCGCTCCGGTCTGACAGACACCTTGCGGGTTGCGCAGGCGCCGGAGCCATACCCCATCTGAAAACAGAATGTGCCGGTTATATGGGGATGGTTTATGGTGATTCAAGGCAGCGGCAGTTTTTTCTCTTTCCGTGTGTCAGGCCACTTTGCTGATGAAAATGAATACTGTATAAATACACAGAAATTTTGCCACCGAGGCCGCTATGCTGACGCATCTGACGATCCAAAACTTCACGCTGGTAGAGCATCTTGATCTGGACTTGCAGACCGGGATGACGGTCATTACCGGCGAGACAGGTGCGGGTAAATCCATCGTGCTCGATGCGCTTGCCCAAACCCTGGGTGATCGCGCCGACCCCGACCGGATTCGCGCCGGTAGCGAGCGTGCCGATATCACTGCCAGCTTTGATGTCACCGCCCAGCCAACGGCCAGACAGTGGCTGGCCGAGCATGACTTGCAAGCCGAAGATCCCGACGAGTGCTTGCTGCGCCGGGTGCTGGGTCGCGATGGCAAATCGCGCGGTTACATCAATGGCCGCCCCGCCACCTTGCAACAACTGCGCGCCCTCGGTGACATGCTGATCGATATCCACAGCCAGCATGAGCATCAATCCTTGCTACAGCGGGACACTCACCGCCGTTTGCTGGACGAATTTGGCGGCCATGAACCCCTGGCGCGCCAGGTACGCCAGGCCTGGCGGGCGTGGCATCAGTTGCAGGAGCGGCTCGACAGCTTGCGCCAGCGCACCGCCGAGAGCGATGCGCAGTTTCAGTTACTCAGTTATCAGGTCAATGAACTGGAGCAGCTGGATATTCAGGCCGGTGAGGTAGAGCGCCTTGAAAGCGAACAGCGCAGCCTCGCCAATGCCGATGATATTTTGCGCAACAGCCATCAGTTGCAGGCCTTGTGTAACGATGAGGAGCAGGGGCTGTTAACGGCACTGCACCGCGCTCTGCAGCTCTTTCGCGATATGCCGGAAAAAAGCCACGCGTTGCAGGAAGCCGAGCAATTGCTGACCAGCGCGCGTATCCAGGTAGAAGAAGCCCAACACGAAATTGATCATCATCTGGATCATTTCAATGCCGATCCGGAGCGTTTGTTTGAGGTGGAACAACGCTTGTCGGCACTCTATGACATGGCCCGCAAACACCGTATTGATGCCAATGAATTACCGGCGCTGGCGGAGCGCCTGGCGGCGGAACTGAGCGAGTTGCAGCAGGGCGAGGGCAATATTGCTCTGATGGAAGAGCAGTGCGATGCCGCTTTGCAGGTCTGTCGCCAGCAAGCCACCGAGCTGTCGGCCAAGCGGCAGAAAACAGCCCTCAAGCTGGCGAAAGCGGTGAATGCCCAGCTCAAGCAGCTGGCCATGGAAAACGCTGCCTTTACCGTCAGTCTCAGTGAACAAAAAGACAAAATCACTGCCCATGGTTTTGAAGATATCGAATTCCTGATCAGCACCAACCCCGGCCAACCGCCCCGGTCGCTGGGTAAGGTTGCCTCCGGCGGCGAATTGTCCCGTATCAGCCTCGCCATTCAGGTCATCACCGCACAAACCTCGGCGACGCCGACACTGGTGTTTGATGAGGTCGATGTGGGTATCGGCGGTGCCACCGGCGATGTGGTGGGTAATTTGTTGCGGCAGCTGGGCGAAAAGGGTCAGGTTATTTGTGTAACCCACCTGGCGCAGGTTGCCAGCAAAGGCCATCATCATTTGCAGGTCGTCAAAACCGCCAATAAACAGCGTGCGCAATCCACACTCACTCCTTTAACCTCGCAAGCGCGCATCGAAGAAATCGCCCGAATGCTTGGCGGTTTAAATATCACCGAACAGTCACTGGCGCATGCGCGTGAAATACTGGCTCCGACAATGAACCCTTGATCTCTTCTCAAATGATGCCTAGCCGGACGCTCCTGATTCGTTGGCAGCGCAGCTGTCCGTAGGGTGAGCCACAGCAACGTGGTGAGTGACTCGACGGTTTTGCAACAAACATCCGGCGCCAGGCTCGTATTGTGCCGGCAGAGGGTTTGTCAGCCGTGTTTTTTCATTTCCGCGAGGTGGAATGCACTGACATCACTTGTCAGGGTTGACTGCTATGCTTGCCGCACTTTGTCTTTCAGGCGATCAGCACCCTTGCTGATCGCATTTCTTTGAAATTACTGTTAACAGGAGAATCATCAATGCAACCGGTCTTGACGTTGCAAGGGGTTTCCAAAACCTGGCCATCCGGCCTCAAAGCCCTCAATCATATTGATCTCGACATTCGCCGTGGGGAAATTTTTGCGTTGCTGGGGCCGAACGGTGCTGGCAAGACCACGCTGATCAGCATCATCTGTGGCATGGTCAACGCTTCGTCCGGGCAGGTGCTGGTGAATGGGCTGGATCATGTGCGGGATTTTCGCGAAGCCCGTAAATTGATCGGTCTGGTGCCGCAGGAGCTGTCACTTAATATTTTTGAAAAAGTGATTGATACCGTGCGTTTCAGTCGCGGGTTATTTGGCAAAGCTCCCGATGAGGCGCGGGTAGAATCCATTCTTAAATCCCTCTCGCTATGGGAAAAGCGCGATCAGAAAATTATGGCGCTTTCTGGCGGCATGAAGCGCCGGGTATTGATCGCCAAAGCGCTGGCGCACGATCCGGAAATTTTATTTCTTGATGAGCCTACCGCCGGTGTGGATGTGGAGTTGCGTCGCGATATGTGGGAGCAAATTCGTCTGCTCCGCGAGCAGGGTGTGACCATTATTCTGACCACCCATTACATCGAAGAAGCTGAAGATATGGCTGATCGGGTTGGTGTGATCAATAAAGGCGAGATTATGCTGGTGGAAGAAAAAAGCCGCCTGATGCAGAAACTGGGTAAAAAACAATTAACCCTGAATCTTGCCCTGCCCATCGCGACCTTACCCGCTTCGCTTGCCGGGGAATCTCTGGAGTTATTGGATGGCGGTTCACGCTTGCTGCTGAGTGTGGGTACCGCTGAGCCTTCCGATACCGTTGCCCGCGTATTGAAAGCCTTGCACGAGGCCGGCATTACCATTGTGGATATCGACAGCCGTCAGAGTTCGCTGGAAGAAATTTTTGTCGAGTTACTGGAGCAACAATCATGAATTTTTATGCTATTCGCGCAATTTACGCCGCAGAAATCGGCCGCACATTGCGCACTCTGTTGCAAAGCATTGCTTCCCCGGTTATCTCTACATCACTGTATTTTGTCGTGTTCGGCGCGGCGATTGGCTCGCGCATGGCCGACATCGACGGTGTTCATTATGCGGCGTTTATTGTGCCGGGCTTAATCATGATGGCGTTGATGACCGAGAGTATTTCCAACGCGTCTTTCGGCATTTATATGCCGAAATTCTCCGGTACGATTTATGAGTTATTTTCAGCACCGGTATCACCAATGGAAATTGTCATTGGGTATGTGGGCGCTGCGGCAACCAAGTCGGTGGTGCTGGGGTTGATTATTCTCGCTACCGCCAGGCTGTTTGTAGATTTCTCGATTGAACATCCGTTATTGATGTTGCTGTTCCTGGTGTTAACCGCGCTGACCTTCAGTTTGTTCGGATTTATTATCGGCATCTGGGCCGATGGTTTTGAAAAATTGCAAATCGTCCCGCTGATGATCGTAACGCCGCTGGCATTTTTGGGAGGCAGTTTTTATTCCATCACCATGTTGCCGGAAATCTGGCAAAAAATTGCCTTGTTCAATCCGGTGGTTTATTTGATCAGTGGTTTTCGCTGGAGCTTTTACGGCGCGGCGGATGTCACCATTTATACCAGCCTGATGATGATCGCCGTCTTTATGGTGGTGTGCCTGGCGATCATCAGTTTTATTTTTAAAACCGGTTACAAAATCAAACCTTGAGGTGGGCTGTTGCACAATGGGTTTTATCTATTCGGGGTCCTGCTGCTAACATACGCAGTCATTAACTGTGGTGTGTTAGCGAATGATAGCGGGATTTGATTACGGTACGTCCAATTGTGCCATTACGGCAGTTACTGCCGATGGCGTGACAGTGGTGCCATTGTATGCAGAGCAAACTTTGGTGCCTTCCACCTTGTATGCCTATCAGCGCAGTCTGATCATGGCGGCGCTGGCGCAACAGCTGCCCGATGATGCAGGCAAGGCGGATTTCTTGCGTACTCGCAGCACCTTGCTCGCCAAAGCCCGCGAGGATATGCGCGAATACGACCTCGACCACGCGGCTCAGGGCTTGTTCTTTGGCGAAGACGCCATTGCCCAATACACTGCGGCACCGGACGAGGGGTATTTTATTAAATCGCCCAAATCCTTCCTCGGTGCCAGCGGCTTGCGGCAAAACTCCATTGATTTTTTTGAAGACGTTGTGGCGGCGATGATGCTCAACGTCAGGCAACGTGCCGAGCAGTTTCTCGGGCAGTCTATCCGCCAGGTCATGATTGGCCGACCGGTTAATTTTCAGGGTATTGATACCGAAACCAGCAACCGCCAGGCGCAAGCTATTCTTGATGCCGCCGGCAAGCGCTGTGGCTTTACTGATATCGGTTTTTTATATGAGCCGCTGGCGGCGGGGTTTGATTTTGAAACCCGTTTGACGGAAGAGCGCCGCGTGCTGGTGGTTGACGTTGGCGGTGGTACCACCGACTGCTCGATGGTGCTCATGGGGCCAAAGCGCCTGCCCAATCGCGACCGGAGCGGCGATTTTCTCGGTCACAGCGGTGAACGTATTGGTGGTAACGATTTTGATATTGCGCTGGCAAGCCGTTTGTTGATGCCGTCGTTTGGTATGTCCTCGTTTTTGAAATCCGGCTTGCCGATGCCGGTCAGTCCTTTCGTAAATGCCATGGCCATCAATGATCTGGGTGCGCAAGCGGATTTCTACGATCAAAAAACAGCGCTGCTGCTGGATCGCCTGCTGCTCGATACGACCGAGCCGGCGCTGTTAAACCGCTTTGTGGGCATGCGGCATCACCGGCAAAATTTTGCGGTGGTGCGTGAGGCGGAGCAAGGGAAAATCGGCTTGTCGTCGCAACCGCTGTATCAGGCGGATCTTGGTTTTATTGAGCCGGATCTGACCATTGCCTGTGAGAGTGAAGTCTATGCCCGGGTTACCGAGCCTTTGTGTGTAAAAATTGCCGCGCTGGTGGAGGATGCCATTGATCAGGCCGGCAGTTTGCCTGACTGCGTCTATTTGACCGGGGGCAGCGCTCGTTCTCCGCTGATTCGGGCCGCCATTCAACAACGTGTCGGTGATTCACTCCCCTTGATTGACGGCGATTACTTCGGTAGCGTAGCGAAAGGCTTGGGTATTTATGCGGATCGTTACTTCACCAGTTAATAGCGTCGGCAAAAGGTCAATGTCTCACACGCTTGTGAGACATATCCTACACGTGTTTCCGCCAACAGCCACTAGAGGCTGACGCACTTATCCACAATAATGGCGCCTGTTACGGACGCATCACAAGGATATGTGAAGCAAGGAAATGGATTAAGCTGATACCGACTCATGGTTGAGTTACCATCCTGTAAAGCGAGCCCTGCTGCACCCCCCTGCAGCGGGGCTTTTACGTTTTGGCTCCGCTCTCTGACCTCTCCCGCCTGTTTATTTATCCAATTGCCGTGTTATCGAATGATCGATGACGGGTTTTTGTTATGACCTTGTCCTTCTTTTCTGCATAAAAAGTTTCCCGGTCTATGGTAAAGCTGACATATTGGCGTCATAGTTAAGTCGTATAAAAATCATACCGCTTGTACGTAATCCGAACATCCTGTTTAACGAACGTTTTTCCTGCACATCCTGGCTGTTAACCGGTAAATGCCTTAACGAGGGCTGTTGATGGAAGCAAGAATTCTGCGTTTGAACGCTGCGGGCCATCCGCTGGAATGGCTGCACTGGCAAACGGCTGTTTGTCTGTTTTCCCGCGATCTGGTGTTATGGAGTCTGGGTGGTCAGGTGCGCGAAGTCTACGGCGGCTATTCCAGAATGACCGGCAAACAAAGCATGACCGGGCTGCCGGCCATTATCGCCTGCGGCGGCTCGCGCCTCGGGCCGCTGCGAAAAATCCAACCGCTAACCAACCGCACATTATTTGCCCGCGACAGTTACCAATGTTTGTACTGCGGTAAATACCTTTCTTTCGGCCTGCTCTCCCGCGACCATGTTCATCCGCTGAGTCGGGGTGGGCGTGACTGCTGGGCCAATGTGGTGACGGCTTGTCGCCGCTGCAACCAATACAAAGGCGATCGCCTGCTCAGTGAGTTGGATATGGAGCTGCTGGCGCTGCCTTTCTCGCCTAATGCGGCGGAGTACCTGGCGCTGTTAAACAGCGACCGCATCCGCGAAGATCAGATGGAGTATTTACGCCCCCAGTTCAGCCGGCAGCGCGCCTGGAGCCTGGCACGGGCGGGATAATACCTCGGGGGTATTTTCTTCTGTCAGCGGTATGGCACAAAGTGTACTGGCAGGAGTCGGACACTTTTTCAGGCGCTGCGATCTGTTACATTGGCTGCAGCATCAGGATTTACTTCTGATAACCCATGATTTTGTTCAGCTGCTGATTTGTTCAGGAGAAAGTGCACCATGCTTCGTTTGTCTGTTATTCGCCCTCTGCTGCTGGTTCTTGCCCTCGTAACTGCGCACGTTTCCCGTGCTGACACCTTGCCGGATTTTTCATTGACCGACACTGACGGAAAAACCTGGCAGCTGGATGCGTTGCGAGGCAAGGTGGTGATGCTGAATTTCTGGGCGGCCTGGTGTGCGCCCTGTCGTAAGGAAATGCCGCTGCTGGAAACCCTCTATCAGGATTTGAAAGACCGGGATTTTGTGTTGCTGGCGATCAACACCGAAACCGATGTTGCAGATGCCGAAGCCTTGTTGCAGGAGATGAACCTGACGTTCCCGATCTTGTGGGACAAGGATGGCGCGGTGGTGAAATTGTCAGGCGTTAACGCCATGCCCACGACGCTGGTGATTGATACCGGGGGCGAGCTGCGTTTTACCAACCGCGGTTATCGCCCCGGCGATGAAGATAAATACCGTCAACAAGTAGAAAGCCTGTTGCCGCAATAAACGCAGGCCTGCTTAAAGCGCCGACATGAGTAACCCTGACACGGCCGCGCTGGCGAACACAATGCCAGTGCCGGCAGGATTATTACTGCGCAAACTCCAGATCAGTAACGGAATCCAGCAAATTGGTGTTAGCCACAACAACGGCATTTCCGGAAACGGGCCGTTGGCGTAGCGCAGTTCAAATAACGTAGCACTGAGCACCCAGGCCGCTGTCAGCGCCACCGGTCCGGCAATAATCCAGCGCATGGAGGTCAAATAGCGGTATTGACGAATGGCTTCGCTGCGGCTGCGATCCGGCCAGTTGATTGCGCTGTTCATCACCCGGGTGCGAATCTGCATTTGGCTGGCAAAGCCAATGCAAGCCAGCACCGCAATCATCAGTAAAGCAATGGCCGAGGCAATACCCCGGTCAGCCTCGGTAGATAAAATCCACGGCCAGTAGGCTAATGCCATCAGGGCACCTGCTACCATCAGCAGGCGGAAACGGTATTCCGGCCGCTTCAATCCACAATAGAAAACCCCCAGCGCTACGAAGGAGAGGGTTGATCCGAGCGTGATGAGTGACCAATCAGTGGTGTCGAGTAAAGAAATATCCATAGTGAGTCGTCCTGTTTAAAAATATTCGCAGGACCGGTTGCCCGGTGTCGGAACACTTCAAACGGCTGCAGTAGTTCATTCCCTGATTTGCTGTTATATCCAGAGTATCCATGCCTGAACCGCTGACGGTTGGCGTGGATGAGATATTAATGATAATTATTTGCGTTTGCAATGGTGAAATAGCGCCATGGATAACTTTTGGCGCATGAAGCTGGGAGGGGTGAAAAGAGGGGAAGGGCACGAATCAGAAAAGCCGTGGCGCGTTAATCAAATGTGGTGATGTTGCGCCAGACATTGCTCAATAACCGGATCGTTAATCAATTTGCCGCCGGTCGTGCTGGCGGCCTGTTCAATCAAGCGTCTCAGGTCGTAAACATTTTGCTGCCAGGTGGTTTTTTCCAATAACTGCCAGATATTTTCTGACAGCTGAACTTCCTGTTGGCGCGACTGAACGCGGGCAAAAAAGTTGATCAGGTCACGGATATCAGCGGTTCTGTCGTTCAGATCCGGTAAATCCAATGGTGTGCTGATTTCGCTCAACCATTGCTGGTGCGGAATTGTTAAACTGGTATCACGCCCGCTGGTGCTCATGATCAGGTCAACCGGAGGGCGACGCAAATTGGCCAGCGCCTGATTAACCGCATGGTTGATAAAAGCTTGCAGAGCGGGATATTCCGACTCGGGTAACTTATCAATATTGCGTAAAAACAGCGTGCCTTTGTTGGCGTAGTAATACAGCGATTGCAGAATGCTGGTCGCCGCCCCGGCTTGCCATTCAGCACAATTGGACTCGATAAACGGTACCATGTCGCTATGGCGTTCGCAGTGTAACGCCCGGGCGGCAATAATTTTGCCGCTGCCTTTATTGCCGTTCACCAGCACCGGTTTGCTATAGCCGGCCAGACGGGTGATTTGCTGATCCAGTTGCCGCAACGCCTGGCTGTTGCCAATCCAGTAGCACTGGTCGCCGTACACATAGATGGCGCGGTAACGGGTTTGGTAACGTTTAATGACGCCAATAAATTCCTCGGTCACCGCTGCCAGCTGTTGCGCCAGCTCGCCGGCTTCCACACCGTTTTCCGAGGCCGGCGAAAGTGTTGCTACCAGATAACCGAGGCGTTGCTGATTGAGATCCACCGGCAGGGTAATGGCATTACGCGCATCCAGACGTTCGCAAGCAGGCGACATGGGCATGTCGGTTGATATAATGATTTCTTCGATGCATCCGGCTGCTGTAATTTGCACATCCTGATCGTCATTCACCAGGATCAAATGTTTGTAACCCTGCTGGGTAACACAGCGCAGGGTGATCGCCAGATTGGCCAGGCCGAATTTTTCCTGGGCGGAGCGCAAAATAATTTTGGTCAGCGCAATAAAGCTGCGGTTAATTGGCACCCAGCGCGCAGTCAGTGATCGATCAGGCGTATGAATCGCTTTTGCTACCGGACGGACGTGCGGTGGCAGAAAAGTTGCAGAGGATGAGCTCGCCTGAGACGCAAATGCAGAAATCATCGAAGTAATTCTCATCAAAGATACTGGCGGCAACGCTTAACGGATGAAACGGAAGCCGTCCTGTGGCAATCTATGGCGAAACGATGTGTTTGACCATTACAAAGAATTACATGTCAGTATCACAGCGGCGCTGAGTACCCCATGCGTCCAGTGTTAGCAGACTGATGTAGTGTGTCATCGCTTAATAATGCGTGCCGGTTTAAATGTAGCTTTTGCGTCACTCATCACTGATGAGCGGCAAAAATCCTGAAACCGAGGCATGGCTCAAAGTGAGAGTCGGTAATTTTTATGGCCTTTTTATTCGATGTGGCGGCAGGAACGCATTTTCCTCTGGCTGGCCATCATACATTTGGACGACTGAAGTCAACGGTGGATACCCACGTTGATCGTTCCTGTGTGTCCAAATTGCATGCAGCCATCGAATGGAATGGACAAAAATGGCGCATCCGCAATCTTGGCACCAACGGTACCTGGGTGAATGACAACTGGCTTGGCCAGAACGATTACCGTGAGTTAAATCTGAACGACACCATCCGCCTGGCGGAGCCGACTGATCCGGGCTTTCTTGTTTGCGATCTGGCGCCACCGGCAGACATGTTGTGGCCGCTGAACAGCCCCGGCGAAATTCTCCCGGTTTATCTCTCTTCCTATCATCTGTTGCCTGACGCCAATGCGCCGGAGTTGGCGATTTACTTTGATGAACAGCAGCAACAATGGTTTATCGAAAGCGATATCGACAACAGCGAGTCGGCTGCCACGCCGTTGCACCATGGCGATGCCGTGAATATTGCCGGTAACGCATGGCGATTTGTGCGTGCGCAAATCCACGGCGCGACGGAAGTGCGGGTGTTATCCAACCGGAAACTGACCGATTTCGAATTTGTCTTCTCGCTGAGCATGGATGAAGAATCCACCCAGCTGGAGTTGACGCATCTGCAGACCGTTATCGATCTGGGGGTGCGTACCCATCATTACCTGTTGACGCACCTTGCACGCCAGCGTGCCCGTGATCATCAGGAAGGTCTTGACCAGAAAAGTCAGGGTTGGCTTTATTCCGAACAACTGGCAGCAGAGCTTGGGCTGGATGTGACGCATATGAATATTCAGATTTTCCGGGCGCGCAAGCAGCTGGCTGACATGCTTCACGGTATCACCGGGCAACAACTTTTATTGGAGCGCCGTGCCGGTAAAATCCGTTTTGGCAGCAACCGCTTCAAAGTCTACAAAGGCAATGATTTATTGACGGCCATGAGTGGTGATGAACTCACGATTCGGGATACCGCAGAACAGCGATGAGCGATTCATCTACCGACAACATGGAGATGAAACGTTACGGACATTATGAGCTGCTGGATTGCATCGGCCGCGGCGGCATGGGCCTGGTTTATCGCGCCCGCGATACCCGGCTGGGCCGTATTGTAGCCATCAAGTGTTTACGCGCCGAGCTGTATGAGCCGGCCTATCGCGAGCGTTTTCGCCGCGAAGCCATGCTGCTGGCAAAACTCAACCACCCCAACATTGTGCAAATTTACGACTATATCGAAACCGATGATCAGCTGGCGCTGGTGATGGAGTATGTCGATGGTCAGAATTTGCAGGTATGGGTGAGAGAACATCTGGTCTCGCTGAGAACCCGATTGTTGTGGTTGTCCCATATTGCCGCCGGTCTGGCGATTGCGCACGATGCCGGTATTATTCACCGCGATCTCAAAGCAGAAAATATTCTGCTGACGCTCAATGAAGATATTAAAATTTCCGATCTGGGTATTGCCCGTTCGGTGGATAGCAACCTGACCATCAACGAATATGTGGCAGGCAGTTACTGTTCCATGTCGCCGGAACAGGCGATGGGCGAAGAGCTGGATTTTCGTAGCGATTTATTCTCGTTGGGCATTCTCGCCTATCAACTTCTCTGCGACGCACACCCTTTCGGTAAAACCGATAACAAACTGCAATTGATGCAGCGCATCATCTCTCATCCGCCTATTCCGCCAAAGCAGGTCAAACCGGATTTGCCGGCCGATGTGTGTGATTTTTTATTACAGCTTTTGTCGAAAAATGTCGACAAGCGTCCGCCCGATACGCGCACGGTTGCCGTTGCCTTTGCCGCCTTCGCCCAGGCGCAACCGGATACTGACAGCCAGTCCGATGATACAGAGCTGTTAATTCGCCCGGTGCGTCCGTCTGCTACCCATCTGGCTGCCGTCAATACCAGCGCAGAACAATCAGCACTGGCATCGAGGGGCAAGCGCGTTACGCTGGCCGCATCGCTGGTTCTGTTAGTGGGTGTTTTTTCGGCGCTTGGATTTTATTGGTGGCCAGCACCGGAGCCGCGCTATCTTGCGGTGGTTACACCGGTCATCAATGCTCGCGATCTGGATGAATCGCATCAGGCGATGGTGCGCGGCGCAGTTTATGATGCGCTGCGACAAAGCGCGGTGCAGCTTGACGGCTATTACCTGATTCCTCCGGAGCAAACCGAAGATATCGATGGCGATTACGAAAGCATCCAGCGCGCTACCGGTGCCGATGAATTACTCACTGCCGACGTGCGCTGTCGACAGGATTCCTGCACTATCAGTTTGTCCCGCCTTGAAGCGGGTGACGCCCCGGCCGGCGAGCCATCGCGTTTGCGGGTAAAAAATACCCGCTCTGTTGACGTGCTACGCGATCAATATCTCCCCATGGCAGATATGGTTCAGACCGCTGTCGGGCAGGTATTCGCACAAAAAATGGTAAACGGTTTTGAAGGTATAACCGAGGAAGAGTACGCAGTATTTATTGAAGTCAGCCTGGCATTGCGTACGTCAGGCGCAAGCGACATGTTATTGCAGAAACTGGATGGTGTTTACAACGCCGTCAATCGGGTGTCGGCACTGCGCGCACTCTACACACAGATTGCGGTAGATCTTTATTATGAATCCAGTGATAGCAGTTATCTGGAAAAGTTGAAACGGCTGTATCGCTCCAATGCATTAATTGCCAACGATCCGGCGTATCTCTACGGCTTGTTCAGTGTACAAATTGCCGAGAGTAACTTCACTGCGGCAGCGGAAACCCTGAAGCGCTTGCAAACTCAGGATATCAACCGCATTCGGTTACACGAATTGGAAGCTGACTTATCGCTATCCAATAACGAATTTCCCAAAGCAATTACTATCTACGAAAAATTACTGAAGCTTAAGATTTCAGGACACAATTACTACAATCTTTCGCTTGCTTACTGGTACGCTGGTGACAATGTTAAAGCGCGTGAAGCGTTGGAAAAGGCGATTCAATTGTCCCCTTCGTTTTTCAAGGCGCATCGCTTGTACGGCGCTATTGCTTTGAATGAAGGTGATGCGCCGACCGCTATTGAGGCTTACGCGTCCATTCTGGAGAAAAAAAGTGATGATATCTCCAGCATCAGTAATATCGGCATCGGTCATTTGTTAAATGGTGACTATCAGCAAGCCGCGATTCGCTTTCGCCAGGCGGTTGAGTTGGCACCTTACAATTCCACGTATTTATTAAATCATGCCGATGCAGAGAGTCTCGCCGGGCGCCATGAAAGTGCTATTGCGCTCTATCGTCAGGTCGTGGCTTTGGCGGCAGACCCGAATAACCGTGACCACTTGCGTAATCGGGTGCAAGCCTTTGCGCATCTGGGTCAATTTTCCGAGGCGATACAGCTATTGCAGCTATTGCAGCGGTCAGACCCGGAAAATATTGATACGCACTACACCTCAGCAATGGTTTATGCTCTTGCGGGTGATCTTACGTCGGCAATGGTTAATGTAGAAAATGCGCTGGCGAAAAACCTCAGTAAAATCTGGTTTCGTTTTTCGTGGTTTGACTCACTTTGTCAGTTACAACACTTTTCGATGTTACTTGACAGTGACGGGGCGGTGTCGCGGTGTGAGCGGCTGGCTTCGCATTAAGCCTGTGCTCGGTCAGAACACAGGCCATCATCAAATCAGGGGCGAACGGGACGACCCACTACAATGCCCGGATCTTCAGAGCGATAGACGCGCACTTCACCGGATTCATCTTCAATATAGGAAGCCAGATAACTGAAGTTAATGGTTTCCTTGCCCAACTGATCCATGTGCACATATACCAGCAAGGTTTTGCCACCGTTAATAATTTCGGTGCTGATGGCGTGCAGGGAATCTTCAGAACCTTCACAAGGGATTGCGCCGTGATCGACAAAACGCCAGATGCCGTTTTTGTCTTTTCCGTTATCTTTCAGATCAACAATAAAGATGGTGCGCTCAAAGGCTCTTTGAATTTCAGTTGAATCTTCGCAGAAGCCTACTTGCACCAGCTCTACATCCTGTTCGCTTTCCGGATCAGTCAGTGCCCACACACGCGCTTTGCCGTCTTTGGGTAACTTCGGGCTGAGAATGAAATGGTGCAGAATTTGCCCGCCGTGAGGTACGTCGATACAACAAGTCAAAAGCTCACTTTTATTACTTTTCTTTGTCGCTGTTTTTTTTTCACTGGTCATGTTCAAAGTCCTGAAAAAAGTCCGTTAGTCCTGATAAACGCCTTCAACCACATTGCTGCTGTTGAAAACCTGCTTCTTCCCTGAAACAGGTGAGCAAACCGATTATGTCCGCAAACCATGACAGACAGATGCTGCCCGATTAGTACTTCACACGCAGTGAAATACCGGCGGTACGTGGCCGGGTCATATATTCAAACTGTCCCTGTTCACCGTGTAGCGCTGCTGTGCGTTGACCGGTGATTGCTCGCGTGTCGCTGATATTATGAATAAATAGCCCTGCGCGCCAATTACCGCGGCTTACACTGATATCGGCGTCAGCGGTGGTGTAGCCTTCAAGATTCAAATAATCCCCGAAATTGGTATTCAGCGCGGTGCGAATACCACTTTTACGAGCGATATTCAGGCTTGCATCGAGGGTGCCCCAGCCAAGCGACTGTTGATAATCAACACCCACTGTCCATTGATAACGCGGCGCACCCGGCAGTCGATCGCCTTTGTAGGCATCTTCACCGCTGCCGGTAAGGTCGACGAGATCTTTACTGAGTTCAGCATCGGTCAAGGTAACCGCGCTGCGTAAACGCCATTGCTCATTCAATTGGGCTTGTACTTCCAACTCCACACCCTGCGCGCGAGCTTCCGGCGCGTTTATCACCACGCCATATCCACTCTCCAGCCGAGTGCTCAGCTGAATATCCTGCCAATCAATATAAAACAGTGCAGCGCTCAGGCGCAGTTTGCGATCAAACAAATAACTGTGATTACCCAGTTCGTAATTGACCGAAGAATCAGGCGCGTAGCTGCGCGCTTCGGTAATGTCGACGGGTAAAAGGTTGGCGCCGCCGCGGCGGAAACCTTCAGCAATCGAGAAGTACACACTCTGGTCATCGCTGAAGGCATAGCGTGTACTGATTTTTCCCAGCGTATCCGATTTGCTATCGCGGTTGGCGAGGCAATCAACCGGCAATTCAGTACCTTCAATACCGGCGCTGATCAGGAGAGTGCTACAGGTTTCTACATTATCCTTGTAATGAAAGTAACGCAGGCCGGCACTGATTTCCCACTGGGGAAGAATATCCCAGGCCACTTCGGCGTAGGCAGACTGCTCGCGCAGATCCTGTTGCTGGGTTGCGTAGTAATCCAGTTCGTCGGGGCGGTACATACCAATAAAGTCGGCGAAGCCTGGCAAGGTATCGGTGACAACCGCATTCAGGTCATCGGTGGTGTAAAACAGGCCGCCCAACCAGCGCAGGCGCTGATCGCTATCGGACACCAGGCGAATTTCAATATTGTCTTTGACTACGTCAAATGCACCGGTTGTGTACGCTGAGAAATCATCATAGCCGGAGAAAAATACCTCCTCTACTGGTGGGGCTTCAAACTGCAGCAGATAATGCGTCTGATCGTAGCGATGCACCGTTTCATAATCGTATCGGGAAATACTGGCGGTCAGTGTCGCGCCGGGAAATTGGTATTGGCTTTCCAGACTGGCCAGTCGCAAATCACCTGTTACCGGTTCGCGATAGAGTGTCGATGCGGTAAATTCATCGCCGGTAAATGCCGGGTTGGCGGCCTGACGGTCACTGATATCGGTTTTCTGATAGTGATAGCTACCGCTGATTTGCCATTCGGGCATTAGCTGCCAGAGCGCACTGACTCGCGCCATATCGGTGCGGTCGTCATTGCTATCCTTGCGCGGGCCATCCAGCAACCAGGGGTTATTGATAAAACCCTGGTTACGCTCCTGACCAATCACCATACGCACGGCCAGCGTGTCGTCGATGAGCGGTGTATTAACCACAATATCGGTATCGTGGTTAATACCACTACTGCGACGGGTGTTGGACAAGCGAGTGCCCACTTCCAACGACTGCTGATCCAGCTGCGGTTTGGCGCTGACATAACGCACCAGACCGGCAATGGAGGCATTACCGTAGAGTGTTCCCTGCGGGCCGCGCAACACTTCAACTTGCTGCAAATCTTTCAGGCTCAGTGACGGCGGCGCGTAGTAGCCTTGCAGCGGAATATTGTCAAAATAACTGGCAACAGTGGCGCCATCACCCACAAATTCACCGGTGTTGATGGTGTCAAAACGCAGGCCGCGAATCATCAGGGCCGACGGGTTACGCGGGCCGGTATCCACTGTTGCCAGGCCGGGTACGCGCTGCGCAATATCGCTCAGAGAAGACAGGCCTTGCACGGTTTCTTTATCCAGCACGCTGGCGGAGCCGGAAAACTGTTGCAAGGAGAGGTCGCGTTTGGAGCTGGTTACAATAATTTCTTCCAGCGCCGGTGTCGCCGCCGCAGCGAGTACTGCCGGGCTGGCCATAACCGAGGCCAGTATTCCGGCCATAAGATAACGAGGGCCTGACGTTAAGTCAGACTTGCGATCAATAGATGTCAACATGTGTGTGTCCAACGCTTCTAATTTTGAAAGGCATTTTTGCCGATGATTGAACACTTGGCGCACAAACACAAGCGTTTTGTGAGTGAATGGTTGCTAACCGGGGAATGTTGCAAGTACAGGATGTGTATGCGATTTGAAGCAGGCGCCTGCGACATTGTCAGCTGAAGTTTTTAGCGAGGCTGAAAATAGCTCGCTATTTAAGACGGTGAATTCCGGTGCACAATCTGTTTGGTGAATCGGAAAGTCTGCGGTTTGTTTGATGGGCAATGCGGTGTATTAAAAACCTCGAATGGCCGAGCGAATACCTTTATGTTGACGGCCAGGTTTAGAGCGGAAGGTTGTTATTTTCAAGAGCGACATTGGCTACAACAAAGCGGTCATCTTGTGCGATGACCGCTTTGTTGTTTAAAACTCCAGTTCTACCCGGTAGTGGTTGTTGCCTTCAGCATCCGTTTGTTCAAGCTGGGCAAACATACTGATCCAGGCATCGGCTTCCACTTCGCGGGTAAACTCCCGCGACATCATCAGGCTGCCTTTGGCGGAGCCACCGCCACCGGCCAATAAATGCACTTGCATATCTACCTGGGTGGGGCCGTCGAGATGAAATACCTGCGCTTCAATGCCGCCTTGTTGATCGTCTTTCAATTCGGCAGCGTAACTGCCCAGGCGCATCCAGTTTTTACCGTTATTAATCTGTGCCGAGGTCCAGCTGAAATTGCCTTGCAAGGATTTTAAATAATCGCCTTGCAAATCCATACGTTTGATCTGTGCAGAAATTTGCCCGTCGAGCGGCAGGGGCACAGCGGCTTTTAATAAGGATGCCGGTGCACTGATGGTGGTGTCATGCAACGAAAGCTCGCCGCTGATGCCGGAGCACACCTTGCCATCAATATGCTGGCGATCCAGCTCGGTGGCGATAACCGCACAGGGTTTGAGCAGGAGCAATGTCCAGGGATCGAGATCCCAGCGCAATTGACCCAGGGAATAATCGGTTTGATCCACCCGGAAACTGGCGAGACTGGCGCTCCCTTGCCACAGTGTGCCGCTAACGCCGGTCAGGCCGACTTGGCCGCTGCGGGTCATCGCCCAGGCAGCCCAGCTGGCCGGTATTTGGCTGATGACAAAAACCAGCCACAGCAACAGCCCTGTTAACACCCAGAGCAAATAGCGCGAAGCCGGTCGGGAAAAGCGTGAAGATAAAGCCGACATAAAAGTCCTGTAGCAACCGATGAACGGAATTTTTTAATTAATGTTGTTGTACGCGAATATTCACGGTCACCAGCCCGACTTCATTGGAGCCGGCAATGGATAATTCGCGAATGGTAATCCGGTGTTTGAATTCCAGCTCATAGAGCCACTGCATTAAGGGCTCGTAAGGGGTGCGATCAATACGAATACGGGCCTCACCGGCGGTGCCGGGCTGAAATTGGCTGAGGGTAATGCCGTTGTCCTGCAAGGTGCTGTAAATCAGCTGGCTGATATTGCCCGCCGGGGACGCACTGCTTGCTGCCTGATCACGGGACTGCTGATACTGCGCCGCGAGCAATTTTACCCGGCCAAGTGACTGGCTGGCTGCGGTGTTGGATTGCAGCTGCGCGGCACGTTTTTCGGCGAGCGGGTTGAGCAACAGCGCCCATAACAGGTAAATGCCGACTACCAGCGAACAAATCAGCAGAGCTGCCTGATCGCGGCGATTGAGTTGGCTGAATGTGGCAACAAAATTATTCATCATAGTGTCCGGAATTATCGACTCGGTGGCGTAAATTTCAGGCGGGCCGAATGCACGTTGCCTTGTACGCTGCTGCTGAGTAGTTCAACTTGCAGTCCCTGTTGCTCGGTGTCGTTGCGCAATTTTTCAATCGCCGCAAAATCGGTAGCTTGCAGCTGCATATTGACATCGCCGCTGTCGCCCAGGTACTGCACGCTGCGAATGGTGATGCTGCTGTTGTCATCAAAGGACGGGAAAATTTTTGCCAGTAGCGATACCGCGCTGCCACCCTGACCGGATGGCTGCTGCTGGCGCACCAGACCGGTTAATTGTCTTTCTGCATCAACATAAGTTCCTTCCGGTACCACCCGGCGATACTCTTCTTCCATCGCTTTGCGAATGGCGATATTTTCCTGACGGTAGTCTTGCAGTTGGTACAGCAAAATACCGACATGCACCGTCAGGCAGGCGGCGGCAAAAGCGGCGATGTAGCGCCAGTTGCGCCACCAGCGCTCAATGGGTAATCGCTGGGAAAACTCGCCCTGGCCGAGGTTGATACTCTTGTCGCTGTAGTCGCGACGCCAGGCGCTGACCACCGTTTCGTCAGCAATACGGTGCAGCAAGCTGGCGGGGATCTGTTCACGCAACGCTTGCAAATCTTCTTTGGTGTGGGCGCGAAGGTGCAGCAAGGGTAAATTATCAACCCGCTTTTGGTCGGTGAGTAACAGCTGTAACGCCTGACCGAACCAGGCCGGTTCAATACTGAAACCCATGCCGCTGGCATAGCGGGTATGAATGCCCTGGGTATCGAGCTGAATTGTCCAGTGATCGTCCACAGGCGTTTCTGTGTCGGTAACAGGCGTCACCGTCAGTGGCAGCGTCAGCGGTGCTGACCAGCAGCGGGTGACTTCAATATTGATTTCAGACAGTGCGCTGTAAACCGCCTCCAACCAGGCTTTCTCGAGCCAGGCGACACAGACTTTGCCCTGATTGAGTGGGCCGAGCGCAAAATGAAAATTGTCGACATCACCAATCAGCGTTTCTTCCATCTGAAACGGCAGCAGGGTGCGTAAGTGTTTTTTTTCTTTATCGAGATACTCAAGCTCGCGCGTGACAACGCGGTTGCCAGGAACAATCAGCCAGGCTTGAACCGGTGTGGCCGGCAAGCTTTCGGCGAGCGCGGCGAGATCGCCGGCAGCGGCGGTGGACAGATCCGGTTCGCGGCCGGCAGTAAGCCAGCACCAGCGAAAAGTATCACCACTTTGATCGACAGAAATCACAAGTTGTTCTGACATAACGCTTTTATTGTTCCTGATCTCACTCCGAAGAGTGATAGTAAATCATCGTTGTATGATATCGACAGCGGCGATACCGGTGCATCCATAAAGCGGGCCGACCCTGTCGGCAGCCTTAAAACGCCTCCTGGCGCTGGATCACCTGAATCCTTTCGCCATCGCGTTGCAGCAAGCTCAACATACTGCGCCTTTGTTCCACCAGTGTGACCTGGGCGCGCAGCAGAAAAAAGCTGGTGTTAACTGCCAGCCCGCTGGTATCGAGGTTGCCGTTACCAACGCTCTGATCCCACACCGCTTTGAATTCGCCAATCTCACTGTAAAAGCCGTTCGGCGGAAAGTTCTGAATAATTTGTGCTGCATCGGTTTCGCTCAGCGGTACCAGCTGGTCGGCAGCGTTCAGGGTTCTGATCAACACCGGCGGCAAGGTATTTACATTCATCGCTACATCGCCGGGCAAGATGGTGATGTAAGGACGTAACAGCGTCATAAGTTGTGGCGTGATGTATCTGACCAGCCGCAACTCATCAATACTTTTAAACGGACCATTGGCCGCCCGATAAGGTACTTCGGTGGATTGATAGTAATTGGTTTCAGCACCGCCAAAACCCGATTCCGTATCATCCGCATCCATCCAGTCAACAATTGCCTCAAGCACCATTACCGCTTCATTCAAATCCAGCGGCACTTGCGGAAAGGATTGCATCAAGCGAAGAAAGCGACGCTGTGCTTCGCTGTAGCGTTCATGGCTGTTGGCCGGTTTTTCTGGCACCAGCGGTGTATTCAAACTGTTCAGGTTGAGGCGACTGCTGGCATCGCTCAGTGACCCGGTTAGCCAGCCGCCGTCAATCTCGTAAGGGATTTCGGTGTCCCAGCCTTCGCCTATGTAATCAACCGTGGGGTCATCTTCTTTCAGTCCACTAATCGCGAAACTTTCAATGCCTTGCAGGTAAGCGGTAGCTTGCAAACCGTGCCAGCGGTTTTCGGCGCGGGCAATGCCCAGCTCATAGTCGCTGGAAAATTTAATACTCAGGCCGGCCACCAGCGCTACGATCAGCAGCGCCATAATCAGCACAGAACCTTGTTGTCGCCGGGCGTTAACGACCAACTTCAAACAGACGGGTGACACTGCCGCCTGCCTCCATTTCAATAGTGATTTCCACGGCTAATGGCAAGGTTGTGCTGGTAGCCTGCTGTTGCGCCGGTGACGGCCACTCGGGCTCCCAGTCGTCGCTGTAACGATAGCCTTCCAATGCTGAACGCCCGCGGCTTTGCAAGACAGCGGTGGACAGAAAACGCATCTGGATATCTTTCACCTGCTCCAGCATGCGCTGGTTGTAGGCTTCCTCAACGAAATCAATATCGTCGTAATTCAGGTTGCGCTCGGGCATGTAGTCACGCCACAGCGTGCCTTCTTCCACCCGGTAAATGACTTTTTGCATATCGCTGCGCAACCGCTCCAGAGGGTTTACCCAACCGCGTCGCGTCAGCATCAATATGCCCTGTTCCGCATTCATGCCGGTAGAGCGCAAACTGGAACCGGCAAATTCAAAACGCAGCCCGCGTGGGCCGGGTTCGGGAATTAATGCCTGGCGCAAGTCGTTACCGATAATTTGCCAGGTGCGATCCAGCTGGTTCACTTCCTGGAAAACGCTCCGGGTGGCCTGCGCGCCATCAGAGGCGGTAGACAGCGCCTGATAGCTGATCAGCGCGATAACCGCGGCGATGGTGAGCGCGATCATCACCTCCAGCAAGGTAAAACCGCCGTTGCGCGGCACCTGTTTATTCTTCACTGATAAAGCCCGATATCACCGCAAGCGGTTCATTAACCCGGGATTCGGTGGCGCCGCCGGCCTGGCCCACGCGAATATCCATGCGATAAAAATTTTCTACTTCGGTCTCTTCGGTGAGCAATTCCCATTGCCAGCGCACACCGATCATTTCGCTTTGGCCGGTTTCCCGCTCACTTAATTTCTGGTCGGGAAAATAAGCCTGCCGCAAGCGAATGCGGGTCAATTCATTTTCTGCCACCCAATAGGCGTAGGTTTTTTCCCGTACGCTGCCGGCACTGTCCAGTTGCGCCGTAATGAGCGTCAACATGGCGGGCAGCGCCATGGCGACAATCGCCAGCGCGACCATCACTTCGACCAGCGTAAAACCGCGCTGTGGACGATGACGTTTCATCAGCGGCCAGCCCGTTGTTCGGCCAGTTCGCGTTCGCGGTTAAGCCAGCGCACTTCACCCATCATGTCGACTTCAATACGTTGGATATCATCGTCATTTACTGCACTGTTACTGGTAGCCACCGGGAACAGCGCCATTTCAAACAGTGTTGCTTCACCGCTGGGGTAAAAAACCAGCACCGGTGGCTGGGTTTCCAGCTCCGGGTCGTATTCCCAGGGCTCGTCTTCAATCACCAGATCCAGTTGCACATCCAGCGGTAAACAGACTTCACCGAGGTTTTCGTGGGCGGCTTGCCAGCTGTTATCACGAAACCGTTGCCAGCGATAACACCACTGGTTGTTGGTGGAATCCACCACCGTGCGCGGCTCTACAAACAGTCCGAGGATTTCGCGGTTCAACAAGGCCTGCTCGGCAACAAAATCGGTTTTGGCGATAAAATTTTGCGTTTCGGTGCGCACCACAGAAACGTCATCCCGGCCAATAGCGACCGAGATAACGCTCAAACCCAGGCCGATAATCAACACCACCACCATCAGTTCCAGCAGGGTAAAACCCCGCTGGAATACCGGGCTGAGTCGGTGAAACGTAGTGGCGCGATTTGAATTCATGGGGTTTCACAAGGTTGGCACAAGCGTGGTTTATTCAACGCTGGCCGGTTTATCCCAAACACCTATGTCAGCATTGTTGCCGTCGCCACCGGTAATACCATCGGCACCGCGGGTATAAATATCGTATTCGCGCGCTTCACCCGGGCTCAGGTAAACGTAAGGGTTGCCCCACGGATCAATCGGCAGGCTTTCCAGGTAGCCACCGCTTTTCCAGTTGCGTGGTACCGGCGCCAGTGACGGGCGGGTAACCAGTGCTTCCAGACCTTGCTCGGTGGACGGATAAACGAAGTTGTCGATGCGGTACATTTTCAAGGCGGTCTGGATGGCTTTGAAGTCGGCCTGCACTTTTTGCAGACGGGCTTCATCGGCACGGCCAATCACGTTGGGCGCTACGATACCGACCAGCAGACCGATAATAACGATCACCACCATAATTTCGATCAGGCTGAAACCACCCTGACGTTTTGCAGCTACAGGAATTGATCGGGACATAAAGATATTCTCCAAAACAGAACGACAAATACTCAGACCAGTTTGTTCAGGTCCATAATCGGCATCAAAATCGCCAGTACAATCAGACAAACCGATACACCCATAAAAACGATGGTCAGTGGTTCCAGCAAGCCCATGGCCATACCCAGCATACTTTCGAGTTCCCGCTCCTGATCTTTGGCGGCGTTATCGAGCTGTTGGGGCAGGGTGCCATTGGCCTCGCCACTGGACACCAGTTGGACCAGCAACGGCGGAAAAGTGCCGGCATTTTCCATGGCGCGATACAGGCTGCTACCTTCCCGCACCGCGTTGGCCACTTCTTCACAGGATTCCTGTAAGACACGATTGCTCATTACCTGTCCGGCAATGGACAGTGCCTGGAGCAATGGCACACCGCTGGCGGACAACAGGCTCAGCGTAGCGGCAAAGCGGGCGGCGTTGACCTGACGGATAAGGTTGCCAAATACCGGCATACGCAGCTGCCAGCGATGCCAGCGCAATTTCCATTTTTCAGTTTTCAGCAACCGGCGCACGCCCCAGATGGCGCCAATCAGTGCTGCCAGGCAGTAAATTCCGTAGTTCACCACAAAATCGCTGGTGGCGATCAGTGCCTGGGTAATAAAGGGCAGCTCGCGTTTGTTCTGGGCGAAAATTTTTACCAGATCGGGTACTACAAAAGCCATTAACAACACGATAACCGAGAGGCTGATAACCAGCAGCACGATTGGGTAAATCATGGCGGTTTTCAGCCGCTGTTGCATTTGCTGGCTGGTTTGGGTGTAGTCGGCCAGACGCTCCAGCACCGGGCCGAGATAGCCACTGCTTTCCCCGGCGCGCACTAGGGCGCGGTACATTTCATTAAAGGCGGTGGGGTTTTCACCCAGTGCCTGGGCGAGGCTGAAACCTTCCAGTACCTTGGTACGTACCTGCAAAAGGATCTGTTTGATATGTTGTTTGCTGTGCTGGCGCGCGGTGGCGTGCAGCGCTTCGTCCAGCGGTAAACCGGAGCGCACCAGCGAGGCCATTTGCCGGGTAATCAAACTCAGATCGCGGCTGCTGATCCGCGAGCGCAGGCGACTGCTCCAGCTGGTGCTGGCGGTAGTATCCCGACCGGCTCTGCCGTTGATGCTGAGCACTTCCAGCGGTTTCAGCTTTTTGGCGCGCAGTTGTGAGCGAACCTGACGTTCGGAATCGCCTTCCAATACGCCTTTAACGGTTTTACCCGTTTCATTCAATGCGCGATAACTGTAAGCACCCATAATCGCTACCGTCAGATCTGCGTGGTTACGCGCAAGACTTCTTCAATGGTGGTAACGCCATCCAGCACACACTGGCGACCGTCATCACTCATGGAGGGACTGTGTTTGCGCGCTTCTGCCAGCAGTTCGTGTTCGCCGGCCTGCTCGTGGATCAGGTGGCGCATGCGCTCGTTGATTTCGATCAGTTCGTAAATACCGCGACGGCCGCGATAACCTTGCTGGTTACAATGTTTGCAGCCGGTAGCGCGGAAAATCGGTGTATTTTCCGGCAGGCGTAACATGTCCCGCTGTGATTCGGCCGGCAGGTAGGATTCCTTGCAGTGATTGCAAAGCACCCGCACCAGACGCTGCGCCATCACCACTTCCAGGCTGGAAGCCAGCAGGAATGGCTCAACGCCCATATCTTTCAAACGCATCACCGCACCGATCGCGGTGTTGGTGTGCAGCGTTGATAACACCAGGTGGCCGGTCAAACTGGCCTGAATGGCAATTTCCGCCGTTTCGCCATCGCGGATTTCACCCACCATCACCACGTCCGGGTCCTGACGCAAAATAGCGCGCAAGCCGCGCGCAAAGGTCATGTCGACCTTGGTGTTTACCTGGGTTTGGCCAATGCCCGGCAGCAAATATTCCACCGGATCTTCAATGGTCATAATATTGCGGCTGCGGCTATTAATACTGCTGAGGCCGGCGTAAAGCGTGGTGGTTTTACCGGAACCGGTGGGGCCGGTGACCAGAATAATACCGTGGGGTTTAAGCAAGGCGCGCGACAGTCGGTCATGCACATTGGCTGGCATGCTGAGCTGTTCCAGCTTCAATTGACCGGCGGCCTGATCCAGCAGACGCAATACAATACGTTCGCCAAAGGCCGAAGGAATAGTGGATACCCGGATATCTACCGCATGGCCGGCCAGACGAACGGTGATACGACCATCTTGCGGCAGGCGTTTTTCGGCGATATCGAGGCGCGCCATTACCTTGAGGCGCGACACCAGTACCGGTGCCAGTTCGGCTTTGGGGGAGAGTACTTCGGTGAGCACTCCGTCAATACGGAAGCGCACCGAAACGCGGTCTTCGAAGGGTTCAAGGTGGATATCCGAAGCGCCTTCGCGCACCGCTTGCGACAAAATGGCATTGATAAGGCGAATGATCGGTGCATCGTCGTCGCCAGCCAGCAGATCGGTGCGGTCGGCCAGATCATCGGCCAGCGATGACAGGTCGTATTCGGCGCCCAGATCTTCGGCGGCGCGTTGCGCCGCGCCATCGCCGCTTTGGTATTCGCGGGTCAGGCGGCGTTGAAAATCCACCGCCGGAATTTCTTCCAGGGTAAAGCGGGTGCCCAGATAACGCTGTAATTCCAGCAGCACGTCCAGCGTCAGGCCCGGGCGATGCAGCACCGTCGTGTGTTCTTCTTCATCGAGCATCACGCCGTGGCTGGAGGCGAACGAAAAAGGAAGGCGCAAGCTGCCGGCGGCTTCTGCGCTGGCCGCCTGGGTTTCTTCTTCCTGAAGAATAACCTCGCCCAGCGCTTCTTCAGTCGCCTGGTTATCAACGATCACTGTGGTACTCCCTGCTCCTGCAGTGCATCGGCAGCACGTTGTGCAGCTTCAATTTCAGCGCGATAGGTTTCCAGTTCTGCCCAATCCGGTATGACCGGAACAGAGCGACTTTCTACCAGGATGCCGCGATTACGGCGCAGCTCCATTTGCTCATCGCGGATGGTGCGGTATTTTTCAGCGGTGGCACCGGTAAGGACTTTTTCATCGCGAACAATGGTGGCGCGGATGAAGATCAGCAGGTTGGTCTTAACCGCTTGCGAGCTCTGGCTGCGGAATGCATGGCCAAGAATCGGGATGCTGCTCAATAAAGGAACGCGGGTCTCGGAGGTTTGCACATCGTCTTTGATCAAGCCGCCCAGTACCGCGGTCTGGCCATCGGCCACCAGAATTTGCGTTTCAATTTCACGCTTGTTGGTGACTACGCCCTGAATACTGGCAATGTTGGCCAGGCTGGAAACTTCCTGTTTGATGTCCAGTACTACCGTATCGCCTTCGTTAACATGAGGCGTTACTTCAAGATTGATACCCACATCCTTACGATCAAAGGTCGAGAAGGGGTTGGTGGGGGTGCTGCCGCCGGTGCCAACCGAGGTGTAGGAGCCGGTTTGAATAGGCACTTCCTGGCCGACTTTGATCAACGCTTTGTTGTTGTCGGTGGTCAACAGATTCGGTGTGGAGAGGATGTTGGTCGAGGAGTTGGACTGCAACATTTTCAAAATGGCGAGGAAGTCAGTGCCGCCGCCCACGCGGCCAACGCCGAATACCTGGCCGGGAACCGAGGCCAGGCCAGTGGCAAGACCTGCCAAACCGTTACCGGTGATATCGAGAGCCGGGCCGGCAATGGCTGCCAGACGGCCGTCCCCCAGCGTAGAGCTGCCGAAACCGGAATCGCCATTGCTGTACATCCATTGCACGCCCAATTCACGGTTAACATCACCGGAAATTTCTACAATGATGGCTTCAACCAATACCTGGGCACGACGAATATCCAGGCTGTCGACTACGGAGAGCAGCGATTCCATGGTATCGCCATCGGCGGTAAGCAGCACCGAGTTGGTGGTTTCATCGGACTGGATGTTAGCCGTTACCTGATTGGACGCTGCCTGACCTTCGCCGCCGGGTGCGCGTTGCCCCAGGCTTTGCACCATGCCATTCAGCACCTTGGCGACATTTTCGGCTTTGGCGTATTTCAGGTAAACCACACGGAAGTTGCTGTTTTTGGTTTGCGGGCGGTCCATATTATCGACCAGCACGCGAACCCGCTGGCGCTGCAAATCGTCGCCGTTGACGACCACCGCATTGATGCGGCGATCAGCCACGATCAACACCGGGCTACTCGTAGTGCCGCGGTTGGGGTCGGGCTTTTCGATCTGATTGATGATGTTAACAACGTCCGTTGCCTGGGCATAACGCAGTTCAATCACATCGGTACCGATCACTGCTGATTGGTCAATGCGGGCAATGATCTCGTTGAGGCGGATAATATTGGCGCGGGTGTCGGTGATGATCAGCGCATTGCTGGCGTCATAAGCGGAAATATGGCCGTACTGCGGCACCAGCGGACGCAAGGTCGGCAGCACTTTGGTAGCGCTGATGTTTTTCAGCTGGATCACCTGGGTGATGTAGGTGTCGTCAACTTCGCTGACGGCGCTCTGGTTGGGCACCGGCAAGGAACGGGCATCACGGTTGGGAACAATCCGCACCACGTTGCCGCTTTCAATGGCGGTGTAGCCGTGCACATCCAGCACCGACAGGAACAGCGCATACAATTCCTGGCTGTTCAGCGGGCGGGTGTTGATCAGTTTTACCGGGCCGCGCACCTTGGGATCAATAATGATCGTTTTGCCGGTGGCTTCACCCATGAATTTGATCACTTCCTGGATATCGCTATCCTTGAAGTTGGGTGTCCAGGTTTGTTGTGCAGCAACACTGAAGCTGAGACACAGGCCGAATAACAAGCCGGCGACCTTCAGGGGGCGGGAAATTGTCTGGGGGTTGTAACGGGCGTTCACTCGAACCTCACTCTACTGAAGCACAACATCGATAGATAACACACTGCCACCGCGCTTGATTTCAAGGTTGGCCGACGTGGCGTTTCTCATGTTTGTATAGATTTCCATAATCTTGCCCGGATTGTTCAACGGCGTACCGTTAACGGCAGTCACTATGTCATCCGGTTGCAGTCCCAATGCTGCAAATTGATCAGCATTACGGCCGGGACGAATTTTATAGCCAACCACCTGACCACCTTCGCGGTGAATACTCATGGCGACCACATCGGAAATATTGCGGGCAACTTCGCTTTCCGGGTCAACGGCGGCGGGAGAAGCTTCCTGTAATTCATTACCCTGGCCAACAAAGACCGCTTGTTGAGAATCTTCTACCACCTCATTTTCTTCACTCCAGCTGCGTCCGCCGCCAGCATCTACCGGCGGTGCTGCAGAGCGGAGATTGGCGCGAGCGCGAGGGTCGTTATCGTCCTGGTGCAACCAGAGGGATTCAAGGCGGCCATTGTTATTGAGGATGACGCGGGTATCCAGCACACGGGTCAGCGTGACGCCCCGCCCTGCGGGCAGTTCGGCGCCAGGCCCGTAAACTTCCTGTTTGCCACCGGTAGCAATAATGGCGCGGCCGGCAGATTCATCGTTACTGGCAACAACGCCTACCAGCAGCAAATTTAATTGGGTATCCACCGCGTTATCTTCCATACCGGCGGGGAAGTTATTTTGGGTAGTGTTTTGTGCTTCATTGGCGGCGGCGATAGCGGCCTGATCGGCTTCACCGAAAATATCCAGCGACTTCAGCGTATCAATATTGAGATCACCGGCGGTAGCCGGTGCGCCGGTGCTTCCGGGCACCAGCGCAACGCTAGCCACAGGAATAACCGGATCGGGGACGACTAACCAGAAAAAACGCGACAAACTGAAGCTCAACCACAGCACCAATAACAAAATCACCAGATTTTTCCAGGTGCGAAGCGGAATGCGCGCGAAAAGTCCGGCACCGCGCTCCAGCGCTTGCTCAAGACTGGCAGTGCGTTGATTCAATGCCAAACGCGGAGAAAGAATTTTATCGTGCATGGTTGAACATCTTTACCTGGGAGTAACCGGGTGAATGTATTGCCGACCACTAAAACCCGGGCAAGACCCTGAAGGCAGAAGCTTTATGATTATTAAGCGGCCGATTGTACTCTATCCCTGGCGCAAAAGTGAAACGCTTGCGAAATCGAAGATTCCTTCCATGTGGAGACTCGTGATGAAGAGACTCGAGGTAAACCTGTTACGGAGAGCGTTACACCATGACGGAAGCACAAACTGCATCATCACTGATCGGTGAGCCGCTAACATACGGCAGTGATATGACACTTAGCAAGACAAGCCGGCGCATTTTCTTAATTTTTCGTCCGGTGCCCGGGGTAAATAAGGTTCTTCCAGAGAAGTCAGCCCCCGGTTGGCGGCCAACTTCCTGTGGCAGTGTTTACGGGCGGGACTTGAGCAAGTCGCGAATTTCCGTCAACAAAACTTCTTCTTGGGTCAGTTGTGGTACGGGCTCCGGTTCCGGCTCGGCGACCTTTTCTTCGCGCTTGAGGCGGTTAATGACTTTGATCATGACAAATATCGCCAGAGCGACAATGGTGAAATCCAGCACCGTCTGAATAAACTTGCCGTAGGCGATGGACACCGCAGCCGATTCGGCTGTCGCCTCTTTCAAAATAATCACCAGGTCGGAAAAGTCCACGCCACCAATCAGTACGCCGATGGGCGGCATTACTACATCGCTTACCAGCGAGCTGACAATTTTGCCGAAGGCCGCACCAATAATGATACCCACAGCCATGTCGACGACATTTCCTTTAACCGCAAACTCTCTAAATTCTTTGATAAAGCTCATAACATCCTCGGGGTGTGTAATAACAACATGGCTATCAAAAGGCGGCCTTCATGCTGGCTGCCTTGCCTGCAACGCCGCTTATGCAGCCAGCATCTGATAAACACTTTAGCGGATAAAGCGCAGGAGGAAAATTACAGACGCTATAAAAAACGCGTAATGGCGAATTATTGAGCGGGAAATAAGCGAAGAGGAAGAAAAACAGACAATGCGGGGTTGGGGGAAGTGTTTAACCAGGCACCCGCCGGACGGGTTGGCGAGTGCCGGTGTTTTCGCGATGCAGTGTTTGCTGTCAGTTTGCTAACAGCACTGACCGTTATTAACGGTCAGCGGCATCCTCAATTTTATCGCCAGCTTTTTGTACATCTTGACCGAAGCCACCTACCGTATTGCAGCCGGTCAGTGCGCCCAATGTCAGGAGCGTTGCAAACATGGCAATTACGAGTTGTTTCATGGATGTCTCCTATTAATGGAATAAGCGGTTATTGATCGATGCCCAGCTCATGCCAGATGGCATCGATTTTTTCTTTAACCGTATGATTCATTGTAATAGCAGTTCCCCACTCGCGTGTTGTTTCAGGCGCCCATTTGTTTGTAGCGTCAAAGCCGATCTTGGAGCCAAGCCCGGACACCGGTGAGGCAAAGTCCAGATAGTCAATCGGAGTGTTCTCAATCATCACCGTATCCCGCGCCGGGTCCATACGGGTGGTCATCGCCCAGATCACATCTTTCCAATCGCGGGCATTGATATCATCATCGGTGACGATCACAAATTTGGTGTACATGAACTGGCGTAAAAACGACCAGACGCCCATCATCACCCGTTTCGCATGACCGGGATATTGTTTCTTGATGGTGACCACCGCAAGGCGATAGGAGCAGCCCTCGGGTGGCAGATAGAAGTCGACGATCTCCGGGAATTGCTTTTGCAGGATAGGAACAAAAACCTCATTCAGCGCTACGCCCAGCACCGCCGGTTCATCCGGTGGACGGCCGGTGTAAGTGCTGTGATAGATAGGATCTTTGCGGTGGGTGATGCGCTTCACGGTAAATACCGGGAAGCTGTCCACTTCATTGTAATAACCGGTGTGATCCCCGAACGGGCCTTCCGGCGCCATATCGCCCGGGGCGATGTAACCTTCAAGAATAAATTCCGCTGACGCAGGCACCTGCAAATTATTGCCGAGGCATTTCACCACCTCGGTTTTATCGCCGCGCAGCAAACCGGCAAAGGCGTATTCGGAAAGGCTGTCCGGCACCGGCGTTACTGCGCCGAGAATGGTCGCAGGGTCTGCACCCAGTGCCACTGCCACCGGAAAATTTTCGCCCGGGTGTTGTTGCTGCCATTCACGAAAATCCAGCGCGCCGCCACGGTGAGATAACCAGCGCATGATCAGCCGATTTTTGCCGATTTTCTGCATGCGATAGATGCCGAGGTTCTGCCGCTCTTTAAGCGGGCCGCGCGTAACGACCAACGGCCAGGTAACCAGGGGGCCGGCATCGCCTGGCCAGCAGGTCTGGATGGGAATTCTGTCGAGATCCACCGCGTCGCCTTCTAGCACATATTCCTGGCAGGGCGCTTTGCTAAGCACCTTGGGCGCCATATTCAGCACCTGTTTGAAAACCGGTAACTTTTCCCAGGCATCCCGGAGGCCTTTGGGTGGCTCCGGTTCTTTTAAAAAGGCCAGCAACTTGCCCACTTCGCGCAGCGCTTCGACCGATTCTTCGCCCATGCCCAAAGCGACCCGCTCTGGCGTGCCAAATAAATTGGCCAACACCGGAATGTCATAACCTTTGGGGTTTTCAAATAAAAGGGCAGGGCCGCCGGCACGCAAGGTGCGGTCACAAATTTCTGTGATTTCGAGGTAGGGATCAATTTCCTGCTTGATACGTTTTAATTCGCCACGTTTTTCAAGCAGTGCAATAAAGTCACGGAGGTCGCGGTATTTCATAACAGCCTGTTAACCGGTCAGCCATTCGAAAATGGGTATGTTAAATCAGGCTCGACATCGGCGGGTATCTACTTGCCGCACTGTGGAAAAGCGCATACCGACGTCGAGCGTGCATGAAGGTATTGATAGTGAATGCGGGAAAGTATACCGGACACGGCTTTTGCGTGGGTGAAGAAAAATGCGGGGCTGAAAAGTAAAAAGCACTCCGGAGGAGTGCTTTTGCAGGATCTTACTTGCGCTTCATCGACAGGAAGAATTCGTCGTTGGTTTTGAAATCTTTCAATTTATCGACCAGGAATTCGGTTGCCGCTACGTCTTCCATATCGTTCAGCAGGCGACGCAAAATCCACGCACGTTGTAATTCATCTTCTTTCATCAGCAGCTCTTCACGGCGAGTGCCGGAACGACGCACGTTGATGGCCGGGTAAATACGCTTCTCGGCAATTTTACGATCCAGGTGCAACTCGAGGTTACCGGTACCTTTAAATTCTTCGTAAATCACTTCGTCCATTTTTGAGCCGGTATCGACCAGTGCGGTAGCGATAATGCTCAGGCTGCCGCCTTCTTCAATGTTACGCGCGGCACCAAAGAAACGCTTGGGGCGTTCCAGTGCATGTGCATCCACACCACCGGTGAGTACTTTACCGGAAGACGGAATAACGGTGTTGTAAGCACGCGCCAGACGAGTCACCGAGTCGAGCAAAATAATCACGTCTTTTTTGTGTTCAACCAGACGCTTGGCGCGTTCGATAACCATGTCGGCTACCTGAACGTGGCGTGCTGGCGGCTCATCAAAGGTAGAGGCAACCACTTCGCCGCGTACCGAACGCTGCATCTCGGTCACTTCTTCCGGACGCTCGTCAATCAGCAATACGATCAGGTGGCATTCCGGATTGTTGCGAGTAATTGCCTGGGCAATATTCTGCATCATGATGGTCTTACCGGCTTTGGGCGGTGCCACAATCAGGCCGCGCTGGCCTTTACCGATAGGAGCAATCAGATCAATGATTCTGCCGGTGAGATCTTCGGTGGAACCGTTACCGGCTTCCAGTACAAGACGCTCATCAGGAAAGAGTGGTGTCAGGTTTTCAAAAAGAATTTTATTGCGGGAATTTTCAGGCTTGTCGAAATTGATTTCGTTAACTTTCAACAGGGCAAAATAACGTTCACCTTCTTTCGGTGGGCGAATCTTTCCGGAAATAGTGTCGCCAGTGCGGAGATTAAAGCGGCGGATCTGGCTGGGTGAAACGTAGATGTCATCGGGGCCTGCAAGGTAGGAACTGTCTGCCGAACGTAAAAAACCAAAACCATCGACAAGAATTTCCAGAACACCATCGCCGTAAATATCCTCGCCACTTTTCGCGTGTCGCTTGAGGATATTGAAAATAATATCCTGTTTGCGAGATCGGGCCATACTTTCGAGGCCCATTTCACTGGCAATGTTAATAAGGTCTTCAATAGATTTGGCTTTTAGATCAGTAAGATTCATACACTGGGACTTTGTAGTAAGTAATTGAATTGATGCGGGATTGTCGTTGGGCTGTAATGTGTTTGTTATCGAGCGATCATTGCTGTTATTCGGTTCGCTGGCGATGAAAAGTTCCCTCGCTGATGAGGCCTGCTGCAGAATGGGAAAAAGGCTGGAGGTGGCGCTGGGGCCTCAATCTGGGCTGTTGCAGGTAACCGTGAGATATTCCGGGTTGTCCGAATCAGAAGAGTTGGAAAAGAGATTTTTTCAATCGCTGGCCAGAGTTAAAGCAAACTCGGATGCGCTGAGTATAGCGATACTTTTTGGCCACTGTAAAGAAAAATCGGGCTGGTATTGTGAATCAGCCCGATTTTTTTGCAGCTATTAGACAACGCTGTCGATGAAGTCTACCAGTTGGGTGCGTGACAGAGCGCCAACCTTGGTGGCTTCAACATTGCCGCCTTTGAAAATGATCAGGGTAGGGATGCCGCGGATGTTGAACTTGGCCGGGGTTTCCTTGTGATCATCAACGTTAACTTTGGCAATTTTGATTTTGCCCGCGTACTGTCCGGCCAGTTCGTCCAGCACCGGTGCGATCATTTTACAAGGGCCGCACCAGGGGGCCCAGAAATCAACCAATACCGGAACATCGGAATTTAAAACGTCGGCAGCAAAGCTGGCGTCGGTGACGTGAATGATGGCATCGCTACTCATAAAACTAAATCTCCCAGCCATAACGGCTACTGGTTGGCCTGGTCTCGAATGTTCGCAGGATTGTCGGGAATCATAAGGATTGCAGGAATGCCAGGCAAGGGGCAAAAAGCAATCGGTATCATAAATTGAGACAATGGCACCCGATGCGCCCATTGTTTTCGGCTTGCTGCACCCTGTCAGGGCGTCGATCGGCGGCCGGGATGAATGCGCTGGATAGCGCTGCGCAACGCGTGCAGCGTGACCGGTTTTGACAGGCAATCATCCATACCGCAGCCAAAGATGGCATCGCGGTGCTCCACCATCGCATGCGCGGTAAGCGCCATAATAGGTTGCGCCGGCAGCCCCAGTTGCTGCTCGTGCTTGCGGATATGGCGGGTTGCATCGAAACCGTCCATCTCCGGCATTTCGCAGTCCATCAGGATCAAATCAAAGGGTTGGGGAGCGGCTTGCACCGCCTCCAGGGCTTGCAAGCCGTTGTGCACAACCAGCGGTTGAATATTCAGTTTTTGTAACAGGCCGGTGATGACCATACGGTTTACGGTGTTGTCTTCGGCGACCAGCACACGCAGGGCCGCCGGCACACTGACGTCTTCAGGTTCGTGAATAGCAACCGGGTGCGGGTTGGGAGTAATCATCGCGTACCAGGCTTGTTCAAGCGTGCTGAAAAACAGCGGCTTGCGCAATTGCCGATGAAACAGTGTCGCGGCGCGCGGCGTCAGCTCGTTATCGTGATCAGACAAGAGCATCAGAATAATGCCGGGCGATCGTTGCAGAATGGTTTCCAGTGCGTCGACAATGTTTTCGTCGGCGCAGAAACTGTCCTGAATAACAACGCAATTGGGTGTGACGGTGATATCCTTCAGGTACCCCAGAGCTTGGGCAATATCGGTGGTCTGTTGCAAATGAATATGACGCAGGCGAGCGTGTTCCTGAAAAAAATTTTGCAGCGGCGGATGCGTATCGAGCACCAGTAACTGTTTTCCGGCAAGGGCATTCACCGGTACTGTACCGGTAGCGGTGGAGCCGCTGCGGGTATTTTTATTAAAGCGGGCGGTCAGGCGGAAAGTGGAACCATTTTCCGGGGTACTGGTGACGTTGATGTCGCCTTCCATTAAAGCAGAAAGACTTTTGCAAATAGCCAGCCCCAGACCGGTGCCGCCATATTTGCGGGTAGTTGATGCATCGGCCTGATGAAAAGATTCAAAAATAGTTTCCATCGCTTTGGCATCAATACCGATGCCGCTGTCGGCAATAAGAAATTCCAGCACAACATCGTCACTGGTTTGTCGCAACGGTTTTACTTGCAGGCTGATAAAACCTTGCCGGGTAAATTTGAAGGCATTGCCCAGCAAATTAATAATAATCTGGCGCAGCCGTGTGGGGTCGCCCTGCAAATAAATAGGCGTGGTCGGCCACAGGCCACCAAAAAAATCGAGCTTCTGTTTGCTGGCGGTTGCGCCGAATAATTGCAGGCAATCGCGCAATAATTCTTCGAGGTTGAACTCCACTTGCTCCAGCTGCAACTTGCCCGCTTCAATCTTTGAATAATCGAGAATGTCGTTGATGATGGTGAGCAGGTTTTCACCGGAGCGATAAATGACATCCACATAATGTTGCTGCTGCTCATTCAGCGGCGTATCGCGCAGCATTTCCAGCATGCCGATAACCCCGTTCATCGGGGTGCGAATTTCGTGGCTCATGGTGGCCAGAAATTGGCTTTTTGCCCGGCTGGATTCTTCTGCCGCTTGTTGTTGGCGGCGGGTTTCCAGCCGCTCCTGTTTCTCCGAGCGCAACGCCAGTTCCATGGTTTGCCGCTGCTCAATGTCTTCCAGCAGTGTTTCACGCATGTGATTGATCGCGTCCACCACATTGTCGAGTTCGTCGCTGGTGGGGTCGATTTTTATGCGCCGCAGTTTTAGCGGCGTGTCGAGGTTTTGCAGATGTAATTGCCGGGTGTACCAGGCAATACTTTTCATGTGGCGGGTTAATAAGGTGTACACCAGCCATAAAATAAAAAAGGAAATCAGCAGCGTTTTTGCGGTTTGTACCGCGGCTATAAAAATTGCCCGTTCACGCAATTTATCGTAAATACTTTCGAGGCTCGCGGTAATGACCAGCGAACCGAGCACTTGCGGCGTGGTACTGCTGTCTTCATAGATCAGCGGATATTGCCGCACCAGAAAACGGCCCGGCCTTTTTTCAATATCGTCGGCGGAATAGCGGCCGGTGCTGGCGCTGCGAATTTGTGCGGTGTTGTTCCAGTCCTGCCAGTTGACCTGCACCTGAATAACATCGTCAACATCCAGCAGGCTTTCAATTTGAATGTCGAGTTGTTCCTGATCAAAACCCCAGAGGCTTTTGGTAATGCTGGCGAGGCTGCTGTTGCGTACCTGGTCGAGACGTTTTTCGAGTGAGCCTACGTCGTCGTGGTAGCTGGTGTAGAGTTGAAACAGGATGGCAATGAGGGTAATCACCGAGCTGGATAAAATGATCAGCCCCAGCAATCGTGCCGCAATCGGATTGTCCTTGAAGTAGCTGCTGATCGATACCATGATTGTCCCGGATTGAACGGGCAAAAGTGCCTGAAGTTATCGGCGGTTTTCTGTTTGCCGTTGTCCGCCTGACGATGACGGGCGCGGCGAAGATTCAGAAACCGTCCAACTTGTTATTAACGCTGGATCTCCCTCGGGAATTCACAGGTAAACACGCTGCCTTTGCCTGGTTCACTGCTGATCTTGAGTTCAGCATCATGACGAAGCAACACGTGTTTGACAATGGCCAGGCCGAGTCCGGTGCCACCGGTTCCGCTGTTGCGGCTGGCGTCGACGCGGTAGAAGCGTTCGGTCAGCCGGGGGATGTGTTTTTGCTCGATGCCGGGGCCGTTATCCGTCACTGAAAAATACAGCCGGGATTTGTCCTGCCAGAGCTTCATGGCAATGGTGCCCTGTTCCGGGGTGTACTTGACGGCATTGATCACCAGGTTGGAAAAGGCGCTGTGCAATTCCTTTTCATTGCCCGACAGGTATAAGTCCGGCTCGCATTCGAGCAGAATTTGCTGCGACTTTTCACTGCCCAGCGCCATGGCTTCCGAGCGAATCACCGCCAGCATCGGCCCCAGCGCAATATTTTTGAGGTTCACGCCGCTGTCGGTGGTTTCCAGTTGGGAGAGCAGCAGCAGATCGTTGATCAGCAAGGCCATCCGCCGCGCCTGTTGTTGCATTTGTTGCAGCGGTCTATCCCACGCCGGTTTGTCATTGTGGTCTGCGAGGGTTTCCAGATAACCGTTAATTACCGTGAGCGGGGTGCGCAGTTCGTGGGATACGTTGGCGACGAAGTCCTGCCGCATTTGTTCAAGGTTATGAATGCGGGTGACATCGCGAACCACGATAAGCCGTTCGTTTTTACCGAAACGGGTGATCTGGAATTGCAGCTGTTTGGAGTTGAAACGCGGTGAGGGCAGTTCCAGCGGGTCGCTGTATTCGCCGCTTTCAAAATAACTGACGAAGCGGGGGTGGCGAACAAAGTTGATCACCGACAAACCCTGGTCGCGGGCGTGAAAACCCAGCAAGCGCTGCGCCGCCGGGTTCCAGAAATCGAGATGGCCGCGTTGATCCAGCAAAATAACACCATCGCGCAGGGCGCTGGTGGTTTCCTGAATGCGGTTGACGACCGCCTGCAGTTCCTGTTTTTCGTGCTGATGGCGGCGTTGTAAATGGTAAATGCTGTCGAAAATATCGCCCCACAGGCCGTCGGTTTCCGGCGGGTGTTCGGCTTCGTCACTGCGCGCCAGCCAGATATGCAGGCGGCGCATTTGCCACAGTAGCCAGCCAATGTAGGCAACGCCGGCCAGCACCAGACAAACCGCCAGCGCACCACTGAGCCAGCCGATGATCATGGCAATTATCATCAGCCATGCCAGGCGTTTGAGTTCAGCGTAAAAGCCCTGACGCAAGATTCCGTAACCTCGTCAATAAATCGAAAATAAAAAGCCGCTCCGGCAGATCCTCACCGGAACTTGCTGCTGAACTTTGCCGGTGGAACTTCCCTGCGGACATTCCCGCGCGCTTCCCCGGCAGGATTTTCCTGAGCCGTCGCTCAATAACCGGCGCTGTTTGCCCGGTTAGAGATCAATGCGGGTAGAAAAACGGTAGCCGGTGCCGCGCACAGTCTGGACAAGGTTTTCATGATTATCCACCGTCAGCGCTTTGCGCAAGCGGCGAATGTGTACATCCACGGTGCGCTCTTCCACATACACATTGCCGCCCCAGACGTGATCCAGCAATTGGCTGCGGGTGTAGGCGCGCTCCTGATGGGTGAGGAAAAATTCCAGCAGGCGGTATTCGGTAGGGCCCATGTCGACCGGTTGTTCGTGAATGGTGACACGGTGGCTGATGGGATCAAGGCAAAGGCCTTTTACGATGATCGGCTGACCGTTGATTTGCGGGTCGGCGCGGCGCAGCACGGCTTTGAGCCGGGCGACCAGTTCGCGTGGAGAGAAAGGCTTGGTGATGTAATCATCCGCGCCAACATCCAGCCCCTGAATTTTATTGTCTTCCTCACCTTTGGCGGTGAGCATGATGATCGGAATATCCGCGGTTACTTCGTCGCGTTTCAGGCGTCTGGCCAATTCCAGCCCGGTGGTGCCGGGCATCATCCAGTCAAGTAGTAGCAAATCCGGTTTTTCATCCACTACCAGCGCGTGGGCATCCTGTGCATTCCCTGCTTCAAGGCAATTGTAATCGGCCATTTCCAGTGCAACGCGCAACATGTCGCGGATTGCCGGCTCGTCATCAACGATAAGAATTTTGCGGCCGCTCATAAAGTCACCTGAAGTTGTCAAACATGTAAGAGTTACAGGATTATTAAATAAAGCCTGTGTTACACAATTATGACAAGGGCTGATGATTTATGCTTTTAACGCTATTGGAGCAATAAATCTATCGCAATTGCTGCAAAAATAATCATACCGACATAATTATTGTGCAGAAATGCCTTGAAGCAGGCCTCGCGCTCGCGAAAACGAATTAGTATTTGTTGCCAGATAAAGCAGCCGGCAACTAGTACCAGCCCGCAATAATAAACGCCACCCAGCTCAAAACGGCCACCGACCAGCACCAGGGTATAAAGCGTCATCAGCTGTAATACACCGGTAATCAAACGGTCCTGATCGCCAAACAAGACCGCCGTGGATTTAACGCCAATTTTAATATCGTCATCGCGATCGACCATGGCGTAGAAAGTGTCATAAACCACCGTCCAGAGAATCACCGCCAGGTACAACAGCCAGACATCTTCGCCGAGGTTGCCGCGCTGTGCGGCAAACGCCATCGGCACCGCCCAGGCGAAAGCCGCGCCCAGCACAACTTGTGGCAGATGGGTGTAGCGCTTCATAAACGGATAGGTAAAGGCCAGCGCCAGGCCGCCCACCGACAGTTGCACGGTGAAACTGTCAGTGAACAGCACCAGCATAAACGCCACCAGACAGAGCGCCACAAACAAACCAATGGCTTCACGGCTGCTGACTTCGCCGGTGGCGAGCGGGCGTTCACGGGTGCGTTTAACCTGGCCGTCAATGCGGCGGTCAGCGAAGTCGTTAATCACACAGCCGGCGGAACGCATGACAAAAACGCCCAGCGTAAAAATCACCAATAAATCCCAGCGCGGAAAACCGCCCGCCGCCAGCCACAGCGCCCACAGTGTTGGCCAGAGTAATAACAGCGAGCCGATTGGGCGATTCAGACGGGTGAGGCGAATGTATTGGGCGGCTTTAACGCGCCAGATGGCGGCGGTGGCCGGTGTTTTTTGTAGGGGAGCCATAAAAGTTTCCGACAGAAGGCGTAAATGGCAGTGCGCGCACTGCATCGGCGGGCTACTTTGCCACGGATGACCGATCAGGTGAAGAGACGGGGTCGCTATCCTGGTACAAGGCGGTGAAGTGATCGAGGAAGACTTCGCTGACCAGCAATGGCCGGTTGTCGAGGCGAAACACCGAGCGCCGGCCCCACAAGGGTTGTTCGCCCTGCAATGCCGGCGGCAGGTAGCGGTTGCCTTTGCCAAAACAGGCAATCACGACCGGGCTGCGTTCCAGTTGCGGATGTTTGAAGAGAAACTTCCCCAACGGCTGGTTGCCCTGTTTGCGCAGCCGTCGCAAGCGCCCCGTGAGGCTGGTGAGCGGCAATACGCTGCGGGCAAAAACCCAGGGTTGCCGGTGGCCGCGCAAGACCACTTCGCGGATCAGCGCCAAGCCAGGTCTGCGCATCGCCAGCGCCTGTTGTTCTTCACGGGTGGGGATGCCGCGAAACTGACGCACAATCTGCACATCAAACTGCCCTTCGCTGAGCGCAATCAGACGCGCGGTGAGCGAGGTTTCATTGAGTAACCAGGTTTGCAGCGGCAGGGGCGGGCGGTTTTGCGGGGCGATGGCGAGCAGCGATTGCCAGCGACAGCTTGTCTGCGAACTGAAACTGAATGGCGATAACACGCGCCGAAACTCCGGACAATGAGTGGAGCTGCCATGGTATCAGGAAGCGCGCTTTTGGTGCGTGATTCATACCCCGTGCAAGCTTCGCAGATGCCTGTTGCATTTACCGCGCCGGGATTTTGCGCTGCTGACCCGACTGCACCCCGAAAAGTGCCTCTTTCACAATAACGACAAGCGCGCCATGGCGCTGGACGCAGCGAGCCAATCCGGTGCTATATTGGATGACCATACGGCTTACGGCCCGGTACACAAGCAGAGTCAGGAACAGCTTTTGCCTGGTCTGCCTCTTGTTCCCGCCGCTATGGCGGGGGAGAATTTATGGCTCGGGCGTTGCTTGTGCCAGCATAGCGAGCCATACAGATCGGGCGACCGGTGTGGCCTGTCGCAATATTGCGCAAGCTTCCACCAGGGTTGCAAACAATAACAACGGAGTTTTCATGAGTTTGACCAAGCGCGTTTTACTGGCAATGGTGTGCGGCATTGCCGTTGGCATCGGTCTTAATAATTACCTTGGCATTACGCCGGATAACCCGGTACCGGCAACACCGGCTGGTCAATGGATTTTGCAGTACGTGGTGGATGGTTTTCTGGATGCCATCGGGCAGATCTTTCTCGCTTCGCTGAAATTGCTGGTGGTGCCGCTGGTATTTATTTCCATGGTCGGCGGCAGTGCCTCGCTGGGTAATCACAGCAGCATGGGGCGGATGGCTGGCAAAACCATTTTCCTGTACATCATCACGACGTCCATCGCGGTCAGCATCGCGCTGGCTATCAGCCTGGCGGTTGGCCCCGGTGAAGGGCTCAACATGAAGCTGCCGGAGAATGTGGCACTGCCGACGGCGCCATCGATCAAGGACACGCTGGTTGGTATCTTCCCGAGCAACCCGATTCAGGCGATGGCCGAAGGCAACATGCTGCAAATTATTGTCTTCTCGCTGCTGTTCGGTGTGGCGGTATCGC
Source organism: Cellvibrio polysaccharolyticus (assembly GCF_015182315.1). Classification (NCBI taxonomy): domain Bacteria; kingdom Pseudomonadati; phylum Pseudomonadota; class Gammaproteobacteria; order Cellvibrionales; family Cellvibrionaceae; genus Cellvibrio; species Cellvibrio polysaccharolyticus. The sequence goes on along the minus strand of NZ_PRDL01000001.1, from coordinate 4,115,095 downwards.
GCACGGAAACGTCCCGCAAATACATTCTTGAATTGTTTGATCACCTGAACAATGTGGTGATCAAAATGATCCTGATGTTGATGGAATTGGCGCCTTACGGGGTTTTCTGCCTGCTGGCGAAGCTGTTTGTCACCACCGGTTACGAGGCGGTGCTGGATCTGGCGAAATACTTCTTCACCTTGCTCGGTATTCTCATTTTCTACGGTGTTTGCGTATACAGCCTGATGTTAAAAGCTTTTACCGGCCTGAGCCCACTGAAATTTGGCCGCAAAATGTGGCCGGTGTTGTTGTTTGGTTTCAGTACCTCGTCCAGCGGTGCCACCATGCCCTTTACCATGCGCACCATTCAGCATGATTTGGGGGTGGATAACAAAGTGGCTTCGTTTACGGTGCCGCTCGGCACTGCGATTAACATGGACGGCACGGCGATTATGCAGGGTGTGGCAACGGTATTTATCGCCCAGGCCTACGGTATTGATATCGGCTTATCCGGTTATTTAATGGTGATTATTACCGCATCGCTGGCGGCGATTGGTACGGCAGCGGTGCCTAGCGCCGGGATGATTATGCTGGCGATGGTGCTGCAACAAGCCGGTTTGCCGCTGGAAGGTATTGCGCTGGTGCTCAGTGTGGATCGTCTGCTGGATATGGTGCGCACTTCGGTCAATATTGCCGGTGACGGGGTGGTGTCGTGTATCGTCGCGAACAGCGAAAAACTGCTGGATCGCGAGCGCTTCAACGATATGAATAAAACCGTATAAAGAAGATTGCCAGCGGCTTCAGCGTCGCTGGCAATTGCCTTAAAACCAGCTGCGAACGCTGTCGGGTAAAGGCGTGGATTTACCGGTTTTGGCCTCTACCCACACCACTTTGGAATGGCTGGTGGCGGTGGGGTTTAGCGGGTCCGATTCTGAAAAAATACGGTAATCAATAATAAAGCTGGAGCGTCCCGGCTCGGAAATATAACAATCAATCCGCAGCGTATCCGGGTAAAACACCGGCCGTAAAAAAGTACAGCCAATGGTGACGACGACCGGGTAGGAATCGCCCCCGATCGGGATACCTTTGCTTTGCATCCACAGGAAACGCGCTTCTTCAATGTAGCGCAGGTAAAGGGTGTTGTTGACGTGCCCGAAGGCATCCATATCGCCCCAGCGAACCGGGATGGCACAGGAAAAAACAGGTTTCGCCTCATCACTCATAACATCTCTCCTAACAACTCCCGCCCGGTTTCCATGTGAGTTGGTCGCCGGGCGCTTTAGCGTTCTGTGTCCGGATGCCGTCAAGCCGCGTTAAAAGATACCGTCAAGGTGCCCAGCCCCTGATACTCCACTGTTAATGTCGAACCGGTCGGAATATCCCAGATACCTGCATAAGAACCGGTAATAATCACCTGGCCTGCCTGCAAACCTTCACCACGGCTGCGTAAAAATTCGGCCAGCCAATAGAGCGGCAAGCGCGGCCCCAGGTTGGGGTGACGGCCTTCGCCGGCAAAAATGCTCTGGCCATTGGCGTTTGCCGCAAAGTTAACGGTAGACGCTTTTGCTGCCTGTGTGGCGTCAACTTCCGGCCCGACAAACAAGCCCTGATTGACCAGGTTATCAGCGAGGTTATCTGCAAAGGTGGTGGTTCCCGGTTCGGCATAGCGGCAGTGAATCAGCTCAAGTGCCAAATGGGTACGGCCAATAGCGGCATCAACATCACTGGCAGTATAGGGCGTCTCGCGGGCGGGCAAATCTTTGGCAATATAAAACGCCAGCTCCGGCTCAATGCGCACTTTTTCTGCGGTAGTCACGGCAGTAACCGGTGCAACACTGTTAATGGTTGAGGTAAAAATCGGCGCGATGATCAATTTATCTTCGCTGGGCTGGAGGCATTTCCAGCCGCCAATGGAGTCGTCGGTTTGTTCGCACCAGAGGTTGGCAAAGGCTTGCTGAATTTGCAGTGCTTCTTCAACGGTTTGCGGACGCAGGTGCTCGGGAAGCACGGCGCCTGGTGTGGCAGCCAGACGACGGGTAACTAACAGTTGTGCTGCTTCTTCAGCAACAGCGGCAGAAAATCGGGACATAGTGGTTTCCGGAATGGTGGTTGATCGCCGGTGCAATTCCGGCTGTTATGCAACGCGTTGCGATGGTCGCGCCATACCAGAATGGCGCAAACCGGGTGGTTTGACAACCATTCTGCTTTCGGAAAAAAGGAGAGACGCAACCCGCACTGACGCCCCCGCTGTGCTCCCGGGGGATGGAGATTTAATGGCGTCGATCAGTGCGGGGAGAGCTGTAAAGCAATAAATTCCAGGTCGGTTTCCGACTCGAGAATATTTTTAACAGCGGCTACGGCTTTTTGCGGATCGAGATGCAATTCATCAAACACATGCTGGGGAATATCCAGCTTGGGGCCGTGTCCGATGCCCTGTTGTAACAAGAGGCGTTGCGCAACAAAAACCAGTTTGGCGTAGCGGTGATGTTCGCCCTGATAGTCCGGGTTGTTTTGCTGGCGCAGCGCAACCACCACTTCTTCGGGCATGGACCACAGCGACATCAGGGTGCTGGCGATTTGCTCGCGGGTTACACCGAGCAAATGGCGCTCGATGGCTTGATGGGTAATGTGGGAGTTGGCATCGGCCAGATGGCAATACTGGTTGAAGTGCGGCGGGAATACCTCGGCAAGAATCAGATAGCCAAAATTATGCAACAGCCCGCAAAGGTAGGCCATGCCAAACGCCGGGCGCTGATCGCGAGGAATGGCGGTAACCAGACCTTCAATGGTGGCGGCAACATAAACCGCCTGTTGCCAGTAGGGCAAAGCGCTGTGCGGACCCTGCCTGGGAATTTGCAGCGAGCGTCCGAGCGCCAGACCCAGCGCCAGGTTGAGCACCATATCAAAGCCCAGTACCCGCACAATGGCATCGTGAATCGAGCGGATTTTACCCGGCGCAGAATAATAGGGAGAGGCCGCCCAGCTTACTACCTGCGCGGCGAGGCTCGGGTCGGTTTCGACAATTTGTGCCAGATCACTGACATCCGCATTGGGGTTAACGCGCAGCTTGATAATGCGTTGTGCGGTTTCCGAGAGCGGCGGTAACTCCAGGGTTTCTTCCAGCCGCTGTTTGATGCGCAAACGGGTGAAGTTTTCTACCGCCCCGAGAATCAAATCAGTGTCCTGCTGAACAGACGGGTCGTTTTCAAGCGGTGCCAGGGCCACGGAAATATCGCACAAACGTGCGTCTTCAAGCACCTGACGGAATTCTTCACGGGAGAGTTGCAGCAGTTGTTCTTCGCTGCCGGAGTCCAGTAACAGCGCTTCCCGCTCCAGCAAGTCTTCGTCTACCAGCGTTAACATGCCGGCGATTTTTGGCAGAGCCGGTACCGTTTGTACATTGTGGTTACGGCAGAAGCGCGCCAGTTCGTCGGCATTGGTCGCGAATAATTGACGGTTGAGCAAGCGATTGACGGCGTGCAAATCCAGTAATCGGTCGGCACCTATGATGATCTGAACCTTGCCGTTTTCGTCCTGCAACAAAACCGATCGGGCGGCTCCAACATTGCGTAAATGCTGGTCGTGCCAAATACGGTTGTTATTGTCGTCCACCGGTGTCGTGGCGATATGGTAGAGAACGTTTTGATCATCAAGTCGTGTTTGAACACTCGCGGGTACGGGCACAGCCTGCTCCTTTTTACACCAGTCTTTCGTCAAATCTCACCATGCCGGTTATAAGGGATGGTGACGATTATGCCCCGGCAGTTTCCTGAAAGATCTGCATTTGAGCAAGCAGATTTATTCGTTGCGCGGCAAATAAGAACATTTGTATCAGGTAAGCGCTTGCAGTTATCTGTTGCGTGTCGCGTTTTTCATTTTATGTTGCAAATATCGACAAATTTTTTAAGGCCGTGTGTTTGGCGTGCCCGTTAATTTTTGCCGTGATTGCGGCCAGGTACAGCCATTTACACCTGTAAATAATGCTGATTTTGCCCGATCCAGCGCGCTACGATAGCGGCGCAAATTTCAGGATACTCACTCATGAGTACAAGTGCACACTGCTTTACGCCGGTTAACAAATGCGCGTCGCGTTGCAGGTTGGCAATGCGAAATTGCATCTCACCGGTTTGCCGGGTTCCCAATACTTCACCGGCACCGCGCAACTGTAAATCCTGTTCGGCAATCACAAAGCCATCATTACTTTCACGCATGACGTTCAGTCGTGCTTTACCTTGCGCCGACAGCGGGTCGCTGTAAAGCAGCACGCAATGGCTGGCCGCTGTGCCGCGCCCGACACGCCCGCGCAGCTGGTGCAGTTGTGCCAACCCCAGTCGCTCCGGGTTTTCGATAATCATCAGGCTGGCATTGGGTACATCCACGCCCACTTCAATCACGGTGGTTGCCACCAGCAAGTCCAGCTCACCGGCTTTAAAGGCCGCCATAATCTGTTCTTTTTCATCCGCCTTCAGGCGGCCATGTAGCAGACCCACGCGCAAGGGCGCCAGCAAACCGGCCAGCATTTCAGCGGTTGCTTCGGCGGCCTGGGCTTCCAGTGTTTCGGATTCTTCAATCAGCGTGCACACCCAATAGGCCTGGCGACCCTGGTTGCAGGCAAGGCGTACCCGCTCAATCACATCGGCACGACGCAATTGGCTGATCACCACGGTGGTGACCGGGGTTCTTCCCGGGGGAAGCTCGTCAATGATGGAACAGTCGAGATCGGCATAGGCGCTCATCGCCAGGGTACGCGGAATCGGTGTGGCGGTCATGATTAACTGGTGCGGATTGTAGTCGCCGTTGGCGCCTTTCTGTCGCAAGGAAAGGCGCTGGTTAACACCGAAGCGGTGTTGCTCATCAATGATCACCAGCCCCAGCCGGGCGAACTCAACATCCGCCTGAAACAGGGCGTGAGTGCCCACTACCACGGCGGCTTCTCCGCTGGTAATGGCCGCCAGTTGCTGGCGACGCTCGGCGACTTTCAGTTTTCCGGTCAGCCAGGCGACGGAAATGCCGAGTGGCTCCAGCCAGCGGCTGAAATTATTGCGGTGTTGTTCGGCAAGAATCTCGGTGGGCGCCATAATGGCAGTTTGCTGCCCACTGGCCGCTGCTGCCAGCGCGGCCATGGCGGCGACGACCGTTTTGCCGGAGCCGACATCGCCCTGCACCAGCCGTAACATGGGCAGCGGGCTGGCCAGATCCTGCGAAATTTCCTGGCAGACGCGCTGCTGGGCTGCGGTCAGTGAAAAGCCCAGTTGTTGCAAAAACTGATTTACCAGTGCGGCTGATTCATTAAACCGGGGGGCGGCAATCGCCTGGGCTTCACGGCGTAACAGCAATAAACTGAGGTGGTGCGCCAGCAGTTCTTCAAAGGCCAGCCGTTGCTGGAAGGGATGCTCACCATCGGCCAATTGTTGCAGGTTGGCGCTGGCCGGCGGGTGGTGCAAAAAGCGGATGGCATCGGCCATAGCGCTTTGCTGCAAACGGTCGCGCAGCGGTTCGGGAATCAATTCCTGCAAGGTGTGGTGATTCAACCATTGCAAGGCCTGGCTGGACAACTGCCGCAACCGGCTTTGGCTCAGCCCGTCGGTGGCCGGGTAAACCGGCGTTAGCGAGGCTTCAAGTTCGGCGGTATTGCGGGTATCGGCTGATTCATATTCCGGGTGATAAAACTCCAGACCGGCTGACCCCCGCCGGGTTTCACCAAATACCCGCAAGCGGGCGCCGGGGGCGAAGCGCTCTTTTTGCGCTTTATTGAAATGATAAAAACGCAGCGTGGTAGTGCCGGTGTCGTCCTGCAAGCGCACCACCAAGCTGCGCCGTTTGCCGATCACAATATCACTGGCACGTACGCTGCCTTCAATTACGTAATGCGCGTTGGGCTGCAAGCCGCCGATGGGGGTGATGCGAGTGCGGTCCATGTAGCGTGTGGGCAGGTGCAGCAGCAAATCCTGAATGCTGTAAATACCGATGCGTTGCAGCTTGCCAGCCAGTACGGCGCCGACGCCTTTCAGTTCTGAAACTGGCACCTTGTCGAGGGTGCGAATTGCGTGAAAGCCGGTACTCATCGGGCGCTCATCAGGAAGTCGGCTCAGACGGATTTGCCGTTGGCGGCCGATTTATGCAGGCCGGCCAGAAAGGCATCGTGGGAGGGCAAGGTATTGACCATGGCGGCAATCGCCTGGCGGGCGTTGGTCAGCGTGGTGCGAATTTGTTCAAAATCGCTGTTGTCCACGCGGGCGCAATAGTGATCCGGGCGCAGGCCCATGCCTTCAAAAATAGACTGCCAGCTGTGTTGGCGGAAGAGCTCGTCCAGCCCTTCGCGCATCGCGCCGCTGGCCTTGAACAATTCCATGCGCGCTTGCAACGAGTCGGGCAACGGCAGGTTGCGACAGTGTTGCCAGAAGGGCGAATCATCGCGTTGTGTGGTGCAGTAATGCAGCAAGACAAAGTCGCGCACTTCTTCAAAATCGTTGCGCATACGGCGGTTATATTCGGCGATCAGAGCCGGTTTGCAGTGTTTGTCCGGGTAATAGCGCAGAAAAAAATCCATGCCCCGGGCGATCAAATGAATAGCGGTGGATTCCAGCGGTTCAATAAAGCCGGCGGCGAGACCCAGCGCCAGGCAATTTTTTTGCCACAGCACGTCATGACAGCCGGTCGCAAAGGGGATGGTTTTGACTTCATTCACCGGCGAGCCATCAATCAGTTTTAATAACTGGCGGCGGGCTTTTTCATCGCTGCAAAACTGGCTGGAATAGACATAGCCATAACCGGTGTTTTGTTGAAGCGGTATTTGCCACGACCAGCCGGACTCGCGAGCGGTGGCCTGGGTGAACGGCGGAATATTATGGTGATGGTCGCTTTTTACCGCTACGGCGCGGTCACAGGGCAGCAGGTGCGACCAGTCTTGCCAGGCAACGCCGAGGGTTTTTCCCAGCAGCAGCGATTTGAAACCGGTGCAGTCAATAAAAAAATCGCCGCTGATCTCGCGGCCATCGGCCAATATCAATGTCTCGATGCGACCATCGTCGTTGGCGGTAGTGACCTGGCTGACCAGTCCTTCGGTACGTTGCACACCGGCCGCTTCGGCGTAGTGACGAAAGTAGTCGGCGAGATAGCGGGCATCCACATGCAGGGCGTAACCGGCGCCGGCGATGGGCGAGTGGTAAGCCTGGTTGGGCGGCAAAAAACGACCCTGCGCAGCCATCACCGCACAGGGCGAAAATTCCTGTAATTCCCAGGGGTGCCCCAGGTGGCGGGCTTTCAGCCAGCACTGATAAAAATCCTGCGAATCAATACGCGCACCTATCACCCCGAAGGGATGAAAATACTGGCTGTTTTTCTGTTTCCAATCGACGAAGCGAATGCCCAGTTTGTAGGTGGCGCCGGTCTTGCGAATAAAATCCTGCTCATCAATGCCCAGGCTTTTCAGCAAACCCACAAACGGCGGGATGGTAGATTCCCCCAGCCCGATGCGCCCCAGTTGCTCGGACTCAACCACCTCAATACGGCACTGCGCCGGTTTGATCTGGCGGGTCAGCATCGCTGCCGCCAGCCAACCCGCGGTACCGCCCCCTACGATGACGATACGTTGCAAGGCATCCGGTGCTGCAGGCAGTTGAGTTCCGGGGGCGCTCATTACCAGTTCCCGTTTTCCACCAGCAAGCCGGAACCGGCCGGTTCGCGACGGGTGGTGAAATTCAAATGAGCCGATGTGGAGGCGTGAATGGCTTCGCGCAACGCATCGATCGCTTTATGCCGCGGAAAACTGGCTCGCCACGCCAGAGCAACAGTGCGGCTCGGCGACGGGTCTTTAAACGGGCGAGTGACCAATTGGTTGGCCGCATAAAGCGTAGTTTGCGCCGCTGACAGCGGCAGAATAGTGATGCCGAGGCCGGAAGCGACCATGTGCCGCAGGGTTTCCAGCGAGCTGCCTTCGGATGCCGTGCGGATACGGCTGGAGCTTTCTTCCAGTGACGGTTGCAAGTTGGGACAGGTGGATAGCACCTGATCGCGGAAGCAGTGACCTTCACCCAGCAGCAGCACACTTTCACGGTCCAGCTCATCCGGATCAATTGCGTCTTTAGCCGCCAGCGGATGGTTGTGCGGCAGTAAAACGACAAAGGGTTCTTCGAACAATGGCTGGGTAACTACGTCCGGCTCGGTAAAAGGCAGGGCGACAATAATCACGTCCAATTCGCCGTTGCGCAGCTTCTTGCGCAAGCCGGCGGTATAGCCTTCTTCAATATACAAGGGCATTTTGCTGGCGATGCGTTGCAAATAAGGAATAAACTGCGGCAGCAGGTAGGGGCCGATGGTAAAAATGGCACCGACGGATAAGGGGCTGCTCAGCTGGTCTTTACCGGCATCGGCGATGTCTTTGATAGCCGCCGTTTGCTCAAGCACCAGTTGTGCCTGGCGCACAATCTGGTCGCCCAGCGGTGTGGCTTGCACGCGGGATTTGGTGCGCTCAAACAGCGCCACACCCAGTTCATCCTCCAGTTTTTTCACAGCAATGCTCAGCGTCGGCTGGCTGACAAAACAGCGTTCGGCGGCGCGGCCAAAGTGTTGTTCCTGGGCAAGTGTCACTATGTAGCGAAGTTCAGTAAGCGTCATAACCGGTATCCACAGGTAAAAGCAGCGACAGTTATATCCCGATAAGCTGTCGGCATCGCGGAGCCTGCACTGGCAAGCTCCCGGGATTGAATAACCCCTAAGGTTAAAGAGTTTCGAAGAAGATGAATAGCGAAAAACTATTAATCATCGGTTGCGGTGATTTGGGCCACCGGCTGGCCCGGCGTGTACAAGGCGATTTTCAGGAAATCATCGGGGTACGGCGGCGAATTCCGTCCAGAATTGCCGATAATCCGGTGCAATATCTTGCCATGGACGCCACCCTCGCGGCCGATTATCGACAGCTGGCATCGCTGGCGCCTTCGGTGGTAGTGATTACCATGACGCCTTCGGCATTCACCGATGCAGGTTATCAGCAGGCTTATGTCACCAGTTGCCATCAGGTTTGCCACTATCTTGGCCAGCAAGCGGTGCCGCCACGGCTGGTTATTTTTGTTTCCAGCAGCCGCGTTTATGCGCAAAACCAGGGCGAAACGGTCGATGAAAATTCGCCCACCGTGCCGCAAGGTTTTGCTGGCCAGCGTTTGCTGGAAGCCGAGCAGGTGGTTCGCAACAGCGGTTTGCCGCATTGTATTGTTCGCTTCAGCGGCATTTATGGTCCTGGCCGCTCGCGGCTGCTCAACCAGATTCTCGACGGTAAAGTCTCCCGCGATAACACCATTACCAACCGTATTCATGCCGATGATTGCGCGGCGGTGCTGGCGCATATTATTCGCCAGCACACCGCTGATTCGCCAACGGTTTATCTGGCGTCCGACTCGCTGCCGGTGCCCTTGAGTGAGGTGGTTGAATGGCTTGCTGCGGAAATGAAGGTGCCGCCGCCCGCCGCGCTGGAGACACCGGCAACACTCTCCGGAAAATATTGCAGTAACCAGCTGCTGTTAAAAAGTGGCTTTGTTTTTCAGTATCCCGATTATCAGCAAGGCTACCGGCAAGTCATGACCGGTGGGGAATGACTTGCCGGATAAGTGTGAAGCAGTTCCTGTTTTTGCGGCAGTGATTGCTTCAACTTTTCCTCCGGCGGTCGTTACAATGTCGCGAGATATGGCATTCACAGGGGGCGATTTTTGTCGGCAGAGGTCGTGGCCAATCATGACTTCAGGCTACCGCTCCATGATGGTGTAGCGATCCGCTGTTATTGCAAGCAGGCTGCGCTCCGGGATGGCAACAATAATGATTTCAACCTTAGCAGGGTAACGCACAGTATGGATATTACGGAACTGCTGGCTTTCAGTGCCAAGCAAGGCGCTTCGGATTTGCACCTCTCGGCAGGCTTGCCTCCCATGATTCGGGTCGATGGCGACGTTCGCCGTATCAACCTGCCGCCCATGGAGCACAAACAGGTGCATGGGCTGATTTATGAAATCATGAATGACAAGCAGCGTAAGGACTACGAAGAATTCCTCGAAACCGACTTCTCCTTCGAAGTGCCCGGCGTGGCCCGTTTCCGGGTTAACGCGTTTAACCAGAACCGGGGCGCTGGCGCAGTGTTCCGTACCATTCCTTCCAAAGTGTTAACGATGGAAGAGTTGGGCATGGGCAACGTGTTTCGCGATATCTGTGCGGTTCCGCGCGGGCTGGTGCTGGTCACCGGGCCCACCGGTTCCGGAAAATCCACTACTCTCGCGGCGATGATTGACTACATCAATGACAACAAATACGAGCATGTATTGACCATTGAAGACCCGATCGAATTTGTTCACGAAAGTAAAAAATGTCTGGTTAACCAGCGCGAAGTGCACCGCGATACCCACGGCTTCGCCGAAGCCTTGCGCTCGGCACTGCGGGAAGACCCGGACATTATTCTGGTGGGCGAGATGCGTGACCTGGAAACCATTCGCCTGGCGTTGACCGCCGCCGAAACCGGCCACCTGGTGTTTGGCACTTTGCACACCACCTCCGCGGCAAAAACCATTGACCGTATCGTCGACGTATTTCCGGCCAATGAAAAATCCATGGTGCGCTCCATGCTGTCGGAATCACTGCAAGCGGTAATCTCACAAACCCTGATGAAGAAAAATGGCGGTGGTCGTGTTGCTGCCCACGAAATTATGCGCGGCACCTCGGCGATTCGAAATCTGATCCGCGAAGACAAGGTGGCACAAATGTATTCGGCGATTCAAACCGGTGCATCACTCGGTATGCAAACCATGGATCAGTGTCTGGCTGATCTGGTTGCGCGCCGGGTGGTCAGCCGCGAAGCGGCGCGTACCAAAGCCAAGATGCCGGAAAATTTCTAAAAGGGAATCATTATGGATTTTGATCGCCTGTTGGCGTTGATGGTAGAAAAAGGTGCGTCGGATTTATTCATTACTGCCGGTGTGCCGCCGTCTATTAAACTGAACGGAAAAATAGTTCCCGTTACCGCCTCGCCATTGCCGCCGGAAAAAGTCCGCGAAGTGGTGTTGAGCGTAATGAATGAAAAACAGCGCGCGGAATTTCTCGACAAAAAAGAATTGAATTTCGCGGTCAGTGCGCGCGGTATTGGCCGCTTCCGTGCCAGTGCTTTTTATCAGCGTAATCTGGCCGGCATGGTGTTGCGTCGTATTGAAACCAAAATTCCCCGCGTCGATGATTTGGGTTTGCCGGATATTGTTAAAGATCTGGCGATGACCAAGCGCGGTTTAATTATGTTTGTCGGCGCAACCGGTACCGGTAAATCCACCTCCCTCGCCTCGATGATTGGCCACCGCAATCGCAACAGCAAAGGCCACATTATTTCGATTGAAGACCCGATTGAATTTATTCATCAGCACGAAGGTTGCATTATTACCCAGCGCGAAGTGGGCATAGATACCGACTCGTTTGAGATTGCCTTGAAAAATACCTTGCGTCAGGCGCCGGATGTTATTTTGATCGGCGAGGTGCGTTCCCGCGAAACCATGGACCACGCTATCGCCTTCGCGGAAACCGGCCATTTGTGTTTATGTACGCTGCACGCCAACAACGCCAACCAGGCGCTCGACCGCATTATTCACTTTTTCCCGGCGGACCGTCATCGCCAGTTGTGGATGGATTTATCGCTCAATCTGAAAGCCATTATTGCCCAGCAATTGATTCCAACACCGGATGGCAACAGCCGTCGCGCCTGTCTGGAAATTCTGATCAATACCCCACTGGCGCAGGATTTAATTCGCAAGGGTGAAGTGAGTGAGCTGAAAGAGTTGATGAAGAAGTCGACTGAATTGGGTATGCAAACTTTTGATCAGGCGCTTTACGCACTTTACGATGCGGGTGAGATCACTTACGAGGATGCGCTGCTGCACGCTGACTCGGCGAATGACTTGCGCCTGATGATCAAGCTGGGTTCAGAAACCGATGCCAGCTATCTGTCCAATGCCGCGGACAGTCTTTCGATTCAGGAAGATTCTTCAAACGATCGCGGCCGACTGTTTTAAGGCGGTAAAAAAATCAGCCGGTTTGTTGTTCAAACCAGCCTTCGAGAATAATCCGGGCGGCAATAGAGTCGACCGGATTATTTTTGTAGTCTCGCGAGCCACCCTGGCGAATCACCTCACCTTTGGCTTCAAAACTGGAAAGTCGCTCATCAACGGTATCGACCTTGACGCCAAAGCGGCCGTGAATCCGGTTGGCGAATTTACGGGCCCGTGTACTGAGTTCGCTTTCGCTGCCATCCATATTCAATGGCAAACCCACCAGAACCAGATCCGGTTTCCATTCCGTTAACAGTTGTTCAATCTGATTCCAGTCCGGAACACCGTCACGTGCTTTTAACGGTGCCAGTGCATTGGCTGAACGGGTAATGGTTTGCCCGCAGGCAACGCCGATATTTTTGGTGCCGTAATCAAACGCCAGTAAAGAAGTGGTTGTCATCAATCAGGCGTGTCCTGCCACGCTGGAAATCAGGTTGAGGTCAATTCCCAGTGGTTGGGCGGCGAGGCTCCAGCGCTGATCCAGAGGGGTATCAAAAATAATCGAATGACTGGCCGGAATGGTAAGCCAGGCGTTAGCCATGATCTCGTCTTCCAGTTGGCCGGGTTCCCAGCCTGCATAGCCTAAGGCGATGAGAAATTTTTCCGGCCCCTGTTTGGCCGCCAACGCATCAATAATATCGCGCGAAGCGGTCAGGCAAACCTGATCGGAAACCTGAAGGGTAGATTGCCACTCCTTGCCTGGCGGGTGCAGAACAAAACCGCGTTCTGTTTGTACCGGGCCTCCGGCAAGCACTGGATGGTGGCCGACGTGGTGCACGTCCTGCAACTCCAGCTGCGTCATGATGTGGCCCAGATTGAGCGACATCGGTTGATTGATCACGATACCCATTGCGCCTTTTTCACCGTGCTCACAAATATACGTGACACTGTGATTAAAGCGGGTGTCGTGCATTCCCGGCATGGCAATCAGGAAGTGATCGCGCAAACTCACCGGTGTGTTCAGGTCGGGAACTTCGGTATGTGTTGTCATGAGTGCAGTATTGGGGGCAATGTTGGCGAAAACAAGTTTGCCGCGACAATAAGTTGCAACGAGTTAAAAAAATGCGGAAAAGATCACCGGCCAGGCGTTTATACCGGCAGGAGTTGGCAATACGGGGTAATTATCTGGCGCTGGTCGATAAACCGTTGATCTCGAAATTCCAGGTGCGAATGATGTTGAGGCGATCGGTATGCTGGCGAATTTCCGGCGGGAAAGGCGGGAAGGGCGCAGCCAGGCGCACGATACGGCGAGCGGCGTCGTCGAGCACGCGATGCCCGGACGATTGCAAAATATCGATGGCATGGAGGGTGCCGTCCGGGTTAATCACCACCGACAGCCGCAGGTTGCCGGTCAGGCCGCGGCTCAGGGCTTCAGGCGGATAATGTTGATTACCGGTTTGCTCCACGCGGGTGCTCCACTCATGCAGGTAGCGCGCATCGTGGGATTCCCGGGTGGACACCGAGGTGAGCGTGCGGGTGCGCGGGCGCTTGGCGTATTCCTGGCGCTGCCGATCCAGCTTGGCTTGCAGGCTGGCAATTTCGTTGCTGAGCAGCGGCTGCTCAATAAGGTCACCGTCCCGCGCTGCTTCGTTTTGTCGGGAGTCGGCATCTTCCGGCAGCGGTGCGCGCAACTCGCTGTTACCGGTGGTGGTAATAATGCGCTGGTCTTGTAATAGCTGTTCGGACACCGCAGCGACCACCGGCATCGGATTCACTTCCTGGATGCGGGTATCGTCAAAGTCGGCCAGGTGTTCAGTAGTAATTTGCCGCGCGGTGTCTTCGGTACCGCTGCCTTCCTGGTTGTATTGTGCGAGGAAGTCGGCATCTTCGGGAGCCTTGGCAGACTTGTGGGTTGCCAGGGTGATTTCGATGGTCTGCGAAGCGGTGGAGGGTTCGGGCAATTTAAAGGTAATGCCCAGGATCAGCATGGCGTGAATCGCCAATGCCAAAAACAGGGTAAACCCGAGCCGGTCGCCCGCATTAACGGCAACCGGGGACTCCGCATCCTGTGAAGTAACTGCCACGCTCATCGCTATCTTCTATCGCTGGCCAAGACGCAGTTGAATGGCATCCATAAAGCGCGCCCCGATGCGGGTATCAAACGCTTTGTCGATTTCACGGGCGCAGGTCGGGCTGGTCACGTTGATTTCGGTCAGGTATTCACCAATTACATCAAGGCCGACAAACAGCAAGCCTTTTTCTTTCAGCGTGGGCGCCACCTGGGACACAATCCAGCGATCGTGATCGGTCAGCGGTTGCGGTACACCGGTGCCGCCGGCGGCGAGATTGCCACGGGTTTCGCCTGCTGCAGGAATCCTCGCCAGGCAATAAGGCACCGCTTCACCATCAATCACCAGGATGCGCTTGTCGCCCTGTTTGATTTCCGGAATATAGCGTTGCGCCATAATCAGTTGCTGGCCGTGAGCGGTAAGGGTTTCGAGGATAACGCCAACATTGGGGTCGTCCTGCTTGCAGCGAAAAATACTGCTGCCGCCCATGCCGTCCAGCGGTTTGAAAATAACATCGGCGTGTTCACGGTGAAAATCCCGCAGCCGCGCGCTGTCGCGGCTGACCAGCACCGGCGGGCAGCATTGCGGAAATTGGGTGGCAAATACCTTTTCATTACAATCCCGCAAACTTTGCGGTTTGTTCAGTACCAGGGTGCCCATTTTCTCGGCAGCTTCAAGAATATAGGTGCTGTAAATGTATTCATTATCGAACGGGGGGTCTTTACGCATCAGCACCACGTCCAGCGAGTGCAGTGGAATATCTGCTGCTGGCCCCAGTTCATACCAGGCGGTGGCGTTATCGGCGACCAGCAGCGGACGGCTGCGGGCGCGTGCTTCACCTTGTAGCAAATAAAGGTCGCTCTGCTCCATATAGTGCAAATCCCAGCCCCGCTCCTGAGCGGCCAGTAGCAATGCCAGGGTGGTGTCTTTATAGGGCTTGATGGTTGCGATGGGATCCATAACAACGCCAAGGGATATGCTCATAGATAAACTTCTTCTGATTGGAGGCCGCAGGCCGGGGTTCAGGGCGGCGATAACGTTAAGACCAAAAACGGCTGAAAGCAAGCACCATAATTGAAAGCTCTAAATAAACCGTTCGAGCAGCAAATTCGTCATATATTCAGCAAGTTATGGCTTACGCCTGCAAACTGTGATAAAAGTTGCCGACTCAAATAAATGCGACACGCGTACTAATAACCGAATACGAGGCATATCGTCCTGTAAGACGATATGGGCAATAAGACATCAGAGGTCGAAAGTATGGATGTGAGTTTGGAAAGCCTCAAGGTAATGGTCATCGACGATAGTAAAACCATTCGTCGCACCGCTGAAACATTGCTGAAAAAAGCCGGCTGTACAGTGGTTACCGCAACGGACGGTTTTGATGCGCTGGCCAAAATTGCCGACACGCGACCGGACATCATCTTTGTCGACATTATGATGCCGCGTCTCGATGGTTATCAGACCTGCGCATTGATCAAAAATAACAGTGAATTCAAATCGACGCCGGTAATTATGTTATCCAGCAAGGACGGGTTGTTTGACAAGGCCAAGGGCCGTATTGTCGGTTCAGATCAGTACCTGACCAAACCCTTCAGTAAAAGCGAGCTGCTCGGCGCGATTGAAACCCATGTGAAGCATTTAAAAGTATCCTGAGACCGGTAACGGGATAGTCGCGTTTGTGAAAAACCGGCATCTTATTTGCTGGTAATTTTCAGTGGTATCGCATTCAGATAGCCGGATAACTTGTTTGAATTAACCTGGAGCGGAGCGGTTATGGCAAGAGTGTTGATTATTGATGACTCGCCAACAGAAACTTACAAACTCACCAGCATGCTGGAAAAAAACGGCCATGTGGTATTAACCGCCGATAACGGCGAAGCCGGTATTGAGCTGGCGCAAAAAGAATTACCGGATCTGGTCTTGATGGACATCGTCATGCCGGGTCTGAATGGTTTTCAGGCCACTCGTCAGTTGGCCAAGTCACCGGAAACGGCACACATTCCGGTCATCATTGTTACCACCAAGGATCAGGAAACCGATCGTGTGTGGGGCATGCGTCAGGGCGCCCGTGCCTATCTCACCAAACCGATTCAATCCGATGTATTGATGACGGCGATGGCTCAGGCACTGGCTTGATATCAGCGACAGCAATGTCGCTTCCAGGTTAAAAGCGGATCGGGTAAAAGCATAATAATCAGGCTTGGGATCCGGTTTTGATCTGTCGCAGGTAAAGCGGAATTTTTTATGTCGGACTCTCAGGAAGCCTTCCAGACGCTTCTTCAACTTGCTCAACATAGCCGTGCGGTTGCGCGTGGTTTGCCAGCCCAGGCGGATATTCGTCCGCTGTGGAGCGGCATCGGCTTTTCCCTGATGGGGCAATATTTTGTTGCGCCCATGGGAGAGGTATCTGAAATGCTTGAAATTCCCCCCTTTACCCATCTGCCCGGCGTTCAGCCCTGGGTGCGCGGTGTTGCCAATGTGCGTGGTCGTCTGCTGCCCTTATTTGATCTGGCGGCTTTTTTTGGTGACAAATTGACCGGTACGCGCAAGCAACGGCGGGTGCTGGTACTGGAAACCCGTACCCTCTACAGCGGTTTGATGGTGGATCAGGTGTTCGGGATGCAACATTTTCCCATGGATGAGTACCGTGAACAGGCCGGAGATGATGTGGTTCCCGACATCCTGCCGTTCATCACAGGAAGTTACCCACTCGGTGGACGGCAGTGGTCGCTTTTTCGCCCGGCGTTGCTGGCTGAAGATGCCCGTTTTATCAATGCGGCCAAATCATAGGTAGCCCGGATTCTATCCAGGCTGCATTCAAAAGGATCAGGTCGATACACACAAGACATAGTTGGTCAGGAGTATTTGGATGAAAAGTATAACCGGAAGCCCCTTTGCGGCTTTGAAAGCCAGCCGGGTGATATTGGTTGTCGTGCCACTGCTGGTGGCCTGTCTGATTGCCATCCCGGTAATTTACGTGATGGTTCAGCAGGGTGCTGCCAACGATCAGCGCTACGGGCAGCGGGTTGCTGACTTGCGTGCGCAATCCTACCGGTTGGCTTCTCTCGCACGTGAAGCGACCTCGGGCAATGCCGAAGCGTTTACCGAACTGGAGGGCGCCGTTACGACCATGACCAACACCTGGGGCGAGTTGCGTAACAGCGATCCACGCACCCGCCGTGAGCTGGACAAGGAGTTCGCCGCCTATGATCATGTATGGAACCGGGTTAAAAATAATACCGGCATCATTCTCGATAACCGCGACCTGATCGTAACGCTCAATACGGTCGGTAATACCTTGAACGAAAACCTGCCGACACTGCAGGCGCAGCACGTTAATATCGTGGAAACCCTGCTGGAAAATAACGCACCGGCTGACCAGGTTTCCCAGGCGCAAATGCAATCGCTGCGTGCCGAGCGAATTGGTCGTAACGTGGACAAGATGCTCCGTGGTGATGCCGATGCCAAAGAGGCAGCTGACCAGTTTAATCTTGATGCGAATATTTATGGTCGTGTGGTAACTGCCATGCAACAGGGCGATGTCACCATGCGTATCTCCCGCGTAACTGACCCGGGTTCACGTGCCAGTCTGGAGCAAATTGCCCGTTTGTTTGACACGGTCAACACATCGGTTCAGGAAATGTTTGACGGCGCTGCGCCCCTGTCACGCTCGCGTCAGGCGGTAGAAGAACTCTTCCAGGACTCTCCTGTGCTGCAGCAGGCGCTGGTTGCCATTGATAACCAGATCAACGCCCAGGCCGGTTCCCGTCCGCTGAATAACCAGTTGATTCTCGGCTTGCTGTTGCTGGTGTTTATTTTCCTCGGCACCATCGGCTACACCATGTATCGCGGTACACGCCGCCGTTTGATCGACACCGCCCAAACCAATGAACGTAACCAGACTGCAATTTTGCGTCTGCTTGACGAACTGGCCGACCTCGCAGACGGTGACCTCACCACCACCGCAACCGTAACCGAAGACTTCACCGGTGCCATCGCGGACTCCATCAACTTCACCATCGACCAGCTGCGTATTCTGGTAGCGCGAATCAACGAAACCGCCGTAAACGTATCGGCGGCAGCGCAAGAAACCCAGCAAACGGCACTGCACCTTGCGGAAGCATCCGAGCACCAGGCGCAGGAAATTGCCGGTGCATCGGCCGCGGTAAATGAAATGGCGGTGACCATTGACCAGGTATCTGCCAACGCCGCCGAATCGGCCGCGGTAGCGGAGCGCGCGGTATCCATCGCGGGTAACGGCGCGAAAGTGGTACAAAATACTATCCACGGCATGGATACCATCCGTGAGCAGATTCAGGACACCTCCAAACGTATCAAACGCCTCGGTGAATCGTCACAGGAAATTGGTGACATCGTCAGCCTGATTAACGACATTGCTGACCAGACCAACATCCTCGCACTTAACGCGGCAATCCAGGCATCCATGGCCGGTGACGCAGGCCGCGGCTTTGCGGTGGTAGCGGACGAAGTTCAACGCCTTGCGGAACGTTCTGCCGCTGCAACCAAGCAGATTGAAGCGCTGGTAAAAACCATTCAGAACGATACCAACGAAGCGGTAATTTCGATGGAACAAACCACCTCTGAAGTGGTTCGCGGTGCGCGCCTCGCACAGGATGCGGGTGTGGCACTGGAAGAAATTGAAAACGTATCCGGCAGTCTCGCCGAATTGATTCAAAACATTTCCAACGCTGCACGCCAGCAGGCATCGTCTGCCGGCCATATTTCCAACACCATGAATGTTATTCAGGAAATTACTACGCAAACCTCTGCGGGTACCTCAGCCACGGCGCAGTCGATTGGTAACCTCGCCGAGATGGCGCTTGATTTGCGTGAATCGGTAGCCGGTTTCAAACTGCCGGAAGAAGTCCGGCACGCCCATCCATTCGCCAGCAATAATGCCGCATCCCAGGGGGCAGATGATCTGGAAGTCATCAACCTGGATGACGAAATTCTCCCTGAAGACCACTACCAGCAATTGGCCAAAGTCTGACCGGCCAATTGGCACGGGCATCGGGTTCGCATATGGCGTGGTCTCTGCAGCGATTGCCGGCACTCTCGGAAGTGCAGTTTGTTCGTTGGAGCAAACTGCTCGAAGAGCGTACCGGTATCCAGCTGGCACATTCACAACGAACGTTGATTGAATCGCAGCTCTCCATTCGCATGCGCGAGTTGGGTTTTGACGATTACGACGATTATTACCAGCAGGTTTGCCGGGGTGTTTCCGGACAACTGGAATGGTCTGTGCTAATTGATCGTATCGCCATTAAGGAAACCAGTTTCTTTCGGCACCGTCCTTCGCTCGAGCTGGTGCGCCGTTACCTGCAGCAAAAAATTAATAACCGCCGTGTTGATGGCAGTTTTGATGTGTGGAGTGTGGGCTGCTCAACCGGTGAAGAATGCTGGTCACTGGCGATGCTGGTAAACGATTGTTTTGAACTGGCATCGCTGGAGCCTTACTACGGCATCACCGGCTTGGACATCAGCTTATCGGCACTGGCGAAAGCCCGACAGGCGCAGTACCCGGAGCGAAAACTGCTCAGCGTCAAAGCCGATGAAATGCAGCGCTATTTGCAAATGACCAGCGATGGTCGCTTTGATGTGGTCAGTAAATTGCGCGATCGCGTTTGCTTCAGCCACGCCAATATCATCAAGCCGGGTTCGCTGCCGGCGATGAAGGTAGATGTCATTTTTTGTCAGAATGTGCTGGTTTATTTCAGACGTTGGCTGCGCCGCGATATTTTGAATGTTTTTGCCGAACGTCTGAAGCCAGGTGGATTATTGGTTATCGGTACCGGTGAAGTAACTGATTGGGAGCACCCCGGCATGCGACGTCTTGTTCGCGACGATGTGCAGGCATATCTTCGGGATGGCCAGGAATAATAATGAGGATGACTCTCCATGGCTGATAATCGTAACTTTGCCGCACTGGATTGGCTAATTCACGAAATCGCCGAAACGCTGAAAGAAGCGCGGCAGTCGCTCGAAGCCTATGTGGAAAATCCGGCGGATACCGTGCGGATTCGTTTCTGTCTCACCCATATCCATCAGGTGCACGGCAGTTTGCAAATGGTCGAGTTCTACGGCGCAGCCTTGCTCGCCGATGAAATGGAACGACTCACCCAGGCCATGATTCAGAACAAAGTCAGTAATCCTGCCGAAGCGCAGGAAGTACTGATGCGCGCGATTCTGCAATTCCCGCTTTATCTTGAACAGGTAAAAACAACGCGCAAGGATAACCCGCTGGTGGTTCTGCCGTTGTTGAATGACCTGCGTGCGGTGCGTGGTGAAAGTTTATTAACCGACACCAAATTGTTCGTACCCAATCTTGCCCCGGCAAAACGCATCAGCGGCGAGCGCCTCGCGGCGACTCGCGACAATACGCAATTTCAAGCCATGGTTCTGAAATTGCGTCAGATGTATCAGTACGCTGCCGCCGGTTTTATTCGCGGCGTCAACACCGATGAAAACCTCGGCTACTTGCAAAAAGTTTTTTCCCGTCTGCACAAGTTGACACAGGGCACCGCTCGTCAGCCCTTATGGGATATCTGCCAGGCAATGGTTGAAGCCTTGCAAATGGATGCGTTGGAGATCAGCGTGTCGGTCAAGGATTTATTGCGCCAGCTCGACCGCGAAATAAAATTGCTGGTTACCCACGGCAACCGCGCACTGGATACCTTTACTCGCGATGACCTGATTAAAAATCTGCTCTATTACGTTGCTCGTGCCGGCAAACAGGCGCCGGGTTTTGCTGCCGACTCGCATCTGCAACGCATTTGCCACAGCTATCAATTGGAACAGGCATTACTCGAAGGTAAAGACGCCGCGCTGGATTCCGACAGCCCGATAGCATCACCCGACGCTGACGCCATGCGCTCGGTGGTAGTAGCGATTCGCGATGAACTGGATATTGTCAAACAAGCGCTCGACAGTTCTTTGCAGCAGGACGATGCCAGTATTTCGCTGGCCGAAACCCTGCCGGTTATTAAACGTGTTGCCGACACCCTCGCCATGCTCGGCATCGGGGAACTGCGTAAACAGCTGCTCGAACAGGGCGCTGTTATTGATGCCATAGCGCATCGCCAGGACGCGGTGCCGGACGAGCAGTTAATGGCCGTAGCGGCAAACATTATTGGTATCGAACAATCGCTCGATCAATTTGTGCAAAGCGCACACAGCCAGCAAGACGAGGGCAATAGTACGCTGCTGGCAGCACGCGACTCGGTATTGCGCGAATCCAGGAATGGTCTTGAGCACGCCAAGGATTCGATTGTTGAATATATTGCATCGCAGTGGGATGTGGCGCATCTGCACAGCGTTCCGGAAACGCTGCGTGAAATTCGCGGCGGGTTGGACATTATTCCGTTAGCGCGCCCGGCGCGTATTCTCGGCGCCTGCGCTCGCTATATTGAAGAGCAGTTACTGGAAAAACGTATCACGCCGGAATGGTCGTCCATGGACACTCTGGCTGATGCGATTACCAGTGTTGAATATTTTCTTGAGCGCCTCGGCGTGGCCGACAGCGAAGAAAACGAACTGTTGCTGGATGTGGCTGAAGAGAGCGTTGCCACACTCGGCTATGCGGTGGTTAAAGTTTCCAAAGCGGCCGAACCAATTGCTGCGCTTGAGCTGGAGAGCCAGGAAAACAATCTCCCTGAACTCGGCAATATAGATCTATCAACTGGTGACCCCGCAGCTTCTACCGTCGGTGGCGACGTTGAAAGTGAAATTATTGCCAGCGAAAATTCAACCGGTGATTCTGTAGCTGCGGTCCCGGAAACGGCGACTCAGGAAAACCTTGCTACCGACGCGCAAGAGGACGTTGCGCAGCAAGACGAAGCACAAAAAGACGAAGCACAACAAAGCGAAGATGACGATGATTTCGATGAAGAGATCATCGATATTTTTGCCGAAGAGGCCGGGGAAGTTCTCGACAATATTGCAGAATATTTCCCGCGCTGGGCAGAAAATCACGCTGATGAAGTCGCCCTCAGGGAATTCCGTCGCGGTTTCCATACCTTGAAAGGTAGCGGCCGTCTGGTAGGCGCCGTCGATATCGGCGAGCTGTCCTGGTCGATTGAAAACATGCTGAATCGCATTATTGATGGCACGATTCAGGTGGGTGACATTCACGTTCACACCATTGAGCAAGTCAGAAATATCCTGCCGGAAATGGTAGCCGCGTTTCATCAGCGAAAAGCCAACCCCTGCGTTGAACTCTCCGAAAGCTGGCGATTACGTGCAGAGTCGCTCGCCAAAGGCATTGTGCCGGATGATCTCGTTGCGGTTGAAGAAGAACCTCCTCTGCTGAGCGACATACACGAAGACGTTGTGGATGAACCTGCGACGTCTGATGTAGAGGATTTGTCTGAGGCACTTGCAGGTGAAGAGCCACCGGCCGATATTTCAGAAAGTATAGAAAACAGTGAGAATGCGCTTTCTGATGATCTGACTGACGTGGCCAGCGCGCCAGAGACTTTCTCTGTTGGGCAAACCGCTGAAGACGATACCGCCTTCTCCGAAGATCTTGTTCCGCTATTGCCCTTAAGCGAAGTCGTTGACCCGCCTTCTGATGAGTCATCGCCAGCGGAATACGATATTCCTCTTCTGTCTGTGCAAGTCGATGACGAGGAACTGGAAAATAATGATGAAGAAGCGGCCAGTATTCTGGCGCAGGCTTATCAGGATTTAATTGCCGAGCACGCATCCGCTGATGCTGCGTTGATGGAAATTCCAGCCGTCAGTTTTCTGGAAGACGATGACGATGCAGAAGAAGTGGATGGGCAGCTGTGGGATATTTTTGGTGCAGAAGCCATCACCCACTTGCAGACCGTTCAGGACTACATCAGTCATATGGAAACTGTGGCACCGGTTTATGAACCGCCCAGTGAAAATATGCAGCGCGCCTTGCACACGCTCAAAGGCAGTGCGCACATGGCAGACATTACCCAGGTTGCCGAGTTGGCAACGCCGTTGGAAAAATTCGTCAAGGAACTGCGCAGTTATCACATCAATATCAACGATGATATTTTACAGCTGCTGCGTGACGCCGTCAGTTACACACAATTCGCGCTGGATTGTATTGCCTGTGAAGAACCGGTTGAGATTCCGAAGCTGCAACAATTTGTTGCCCGCGTTAATGAGCTGAGAGAGTTGCACGTTGCTCCGTTGGCGCGCTTGAGTGAAGCCGATGCCGGCGGAAAACGCCCGGTTGATCCGGAATTGCTGGCCATTTTTATGGCCGAAGAAATGAATCTGTTGCTGAATGCAGACCAAATCATCGCTCAATGGCAGGCATCTCCCGAGCCGCTGGAACAGTTGCAACCCATGGTTGATGAACTGCAAAAGCTCAAGCAAGGCGCAGCACATGCCTACCTGCCGCCGATGGCAGAATTGGGCGAACGTTTGCAGCAAATTTATCAGCGTATTATTCAGCAGGAAATTATAGTTTCCGATGAATTATGCAAAACCTTGAATGAAGCGCACCTCGCCTTGCTGGATATGGTTGATGCGGTTGCTGCAGGGCAAAACCTGACCAGTATTCCGCCGCATATTCTCGATGCATTAAATAATCTTGCATCGCCAGCGCGCGACACCATCATTATTGACGAAGCAGAAGCAGAAGCAGAAGCAGAAGCAGAAGCAGAAGCAGAAGCAGAAGCAGAAGCAGAAGCAGAAGCAGAAGCAGAAGCAGAAGCAGAAGCAGAAGCAGAAGCAGAAGCAGAAGCAGAAGCAGAAGCCGAAATTTCTTCACCGGTGTTTGGCTTTGAAGCCAATATTGATTTAACCAAAACACCGGTCAGCCCACCGGCTGAACCTCCTGTAACCAATATTCAGGATGACGAAGATTTCGATCCGGAAATTATCGAAATTTTTCTCGAAGAAGCCACTGAACTGGTGGAAGACATCGAGCGGGCTTTGCATGACTGGCAAGAAGATGTTGCCGACCCTGCGCCGATTGAAGACCTCAAACGCAGTTTGCATACCTTCAAAGGCGGTGCGCGTTTGGCCGGGCTTACGGCTATCGGTGACCTTGCTCATGAATTTGAAAGTGTATTAATAGAACGGGATCGCCATGCCGAACCGGATCAGGCGTTTTTTAAAGCCCTGATTGATTGGCAGGATCAACTGCACACACTGGTTGAAAAAGCGAAAGCCGAGGTGGAGCCTGCGCAGGAAATTGCCGAGCCCGCGGAAACCAATATTTCCTTGCCTGAGCTGCCGGTATTAACGGCGAGCGATGACGATAACGAATTGGCCGATAATTTTTTCAAGCCGCTCGATTTGCCGCCGTCCCGCATTGCCGACGCCGCCAGCGAAGCTCGGGTGCTGCCGTTCCCGGTGAAGCGTCCGGCTTTTCCTGTTGTACCGGTTAATGTTCCGGCTGCGCCCGTTGCCGCATCAGGTGCAAAAATGTTGCCGGGTGGTGTGCTGGCGCCAGCACAACATCTGGCGACTCGCCGTAGTGGCCCGCAAGAAGTTGTTAAAGTTTCGGCAGAGTTGCTGGAAGAATTGGTAAACCTCGCCGGTGAAACGTCGATCAGCCGCGGCCGCATGGAGCAGCAGGTCAGCGACCTCGGGCATGCCATCGAAGAGATGGATGTAACGATTATCCGTTTGCAAGAACAGCTGCGCCGTCTGGATATTGAGACGGAAGCGCAGGTGTTGTTCCGTCAGGAGCAAATGGCGCAGCACGAAGGTTTTGATCCACTGGAGATGGATCGCTATTCACAGCTGCAACAGTTGTCGCGCTCGCTGATCGAATCTGCATCCGACCTGATGGATTTGAAATACACGCTGGCCGACAAAACCCGCGACGCGGAAACCTTGTTGTTGCAACAGTCCCGTATTAATACCGACCTGCAGGAAGGGCTGATGCGTTCGCGCATGGTGCCTTTCTCCCGCCTGGTTCCCCGCTTGCGTCGCATTGTTCGGCAGGCGGCTACCGAGTTGGGCAAGGACGTTGAATTTGAGCTGGATAATGTTGAAGGTGAACTGGATCGCTCGGTGCTGGAGCGCATGGTTGCACCGCTGGAGCATATGCTGCGTAACGCCGTTGACCACGGTATCGAATCACCGGCAGAACGTATTGCCGCTGGCAAACCGGCCACCGGTGTTATTTCGCTAAGCCTTGCCCGTGAGGGTGGCGATGTGATGTTGCGTTTGAGTGATGATGGCCGTGGTATCAATCTCGCACGGGTTCGTGAAAAAGCCATTGAACGCGGTTTGATGAGCCGCGATGTGCAGCTTAGCGATCAGGACGTTATTCAATTTATTTTGCACGCCGGTTTCAGTACCGCCGATAAAGTGACGCAAATTTCCGGGCGCGGCGTGGGTATGGACGTGGTGCACTCCGAGATCAAACAACTGGGCGGCGCCATGTTTATTGATTCCCGCGATGGCGAAGGTACAGCGTTTATTGTGCGCTTGCCTTTTACGGTGTCAGTCAACCGCGCGTTGATGGTACAAATTGGCGATGATCTTTATGCAATTCCGCTGAACACCATCGAAGGTATTGTGCGCGTCAGCCCGTTTGAACTTGAACATTATTATCAGGACGAGCAAGCGCAATTTGAATATGCCGGTGAGCATTATCATGTGCGCTATCTCGGCAGTATGCTCGACAGCGATGCCCGTCCGAAACTGGACGGGCAGATGTTACCGCTGCCGGTAGTGCTGGTGCGAAGCGCGGAACATACAGTAGCCCTGCAAGTTGATCGTCTGTTGGGCAGCCGCGAGATTGTTGTAAAAACGCTCGGCATTCAATTCAGCTCGGTCTCCGGTGTCTCCGGCGCTACGGTGATGGGCGATGGTAGCGTGGTGGTCATTCTGGATTTGCACGCCATGATTCGCCAACAACTGGCGCTGGGATATGGCCAGGGACTGTTGCTCGATGCATCAATCACTCACGCCGCCAACGACGATGAACAGGTAGAAAAAACGATTCTGGTGGTGGATGACTCGGTAACCGTGCGCAAGGTAACCGGTCGTTTTCTGGAGCGGGAAGGCTTCCATGTAATGACCGCGAAAGACGGTGTAGAAGCGTTGCAAGTATTGCAGGACCATATACCGGACGTGATGTTGCTGGATATCGAAATGCCGCGCATGGATGGCTTTGAAGTGGTGCGTAATGTTCGCACCAGTTCGCGCCTGAAAGCATTGCCGATTATTATGATCACCTCCAGAACCGGTGAAAAACACCGCGATCACGCGTTGGGGTTAGGCGTTAACAAATACATGGGCAAGCCGTATCAGGAAGATTTGCTGTTACACAATATTCGTGAATTGCTTGCCCGGACGGTGACCTGACACCATGGCCGGGCTGCGGGTGGGCGTGCTGGTTGATGCATTGCAGCGTCAGCAACCTTTGCAGCATATGGCGCGGATGGCCGGCCACCAGGTGGTGACCAGCCTCAATGTACAAACCTGCACCTTGTCGGATCTTGAGCAGGCGGTGGATGCCTGGATTGTCGATAGCGATACGCCGGATGATGAATCACTCGCGGCTTCGGATGATCAGGACGCAGTAACCTGGCTGCTGGAGCACGCAGCGGTGCCGGTCATTCTGGCGCACAGTCATGAGCTGGTGCCGGGCAGTGTGGCTTATGCCGACTGGTTACGCCGCATTGCCGAGCGCCTTGAGCGACTGCGCGGTGATGTGAATTTACAGCAGGCGAACACAGCGCCTTATGTATGGATTCTCGCGGCTTCCACCGGCGGCCCGGCAGCGGTAAAAACATTTTTATCCTCGGTAGCCGCCAATGCCGATGTTGCCTTTGTGTATGTGCAACACATCGACAGCCAATACGGTCATACGCTATTGCGGATGATGAGCAGCGCCGGGCATTACCCGGCGTTTGCCGCATCGCATGGTCGGGTGTTGCAAGGCGGTGAATTGTTATTGGTGGACGCTGCCAGCCGCGTCGAGCTGCTGGACAATGGCACCTTCAGGGATACGCGCGCCGAATGGGGCGGCGATTATGCCCCGGCGATTGATCAGGTAGTCGCCAATATCGCGAGAGTTTATCGCGAGCGTTGCGGGTTGATTGTATTTACCGGGATGGGTAATGACGGCGCTGCCGGCGCTCGCATGGTGAGACAGTGGGATGGGCAAGTGTGGGTACAATCACCGTCATCCTGCACCAGCGCTTCCATGCCGGAAGCAGTAATAGACAGCATATCTGCTGATTTTGAAGGTACGCCGGTCGCTCTGGCCGAACAATTAAACCGTTATATGAAAGCCATTTCCGCTACAGGACATTCTCCCCATGAAAGCACAACCGCAGCGAATTGAGCAAAAAAAAGTTCAGGAAGTTGCCAGCCTGCTAATTCCATTGGCCGGGCTTTCTTTATTGCTGCCCAACGTTACCGTAGCGGAAATTGTGCCTCTTCCAGACATGGTGCCGGTCGAGCAGGTGCCAGACTGGTATCTCGGCGATTGTCTCTGGCGTGAGCAGCGCATCCCGGTTGTTTCTTTTGAACGTCTGAATCAGGCCGCGCTACCGCAAGTGCAACGCACCGCCCGTCTGGCGGTGCTGAATGCCACCGGTGTGCATGAAGAGCTGCCGTTTATTGCGGTGCTCACCAGCGGCCTGCCGCGTCTGGCGCGAGTAACGGAAGAAGAGTTGTCGGTTCGTGACGGTGTTGCCGCGAAAACTTTCGATTTGCTGAATGTTTCCTGGGCGGGAGAAAGTGCGGTAATTCCCGATATTACCGCGATGGAACACATTCTTTTGCCCTGGTGGCAGCCAGCAGTCAGCTCCGAAAATCACCCCAGCGATATTGCACCAGACTGATGGCTACCAGCGGAGCCGTTTCGGTGCGCAAAACACGCGGTCCCAAGGTTAACGGTTGAAATTGTTTCTCCAGCGCCTGATCAATTTCTGTTTCCGACAAGCCGCCTTCCGGGCCAATCAATAAGGCCACGCTGTTTGATTGTTGCGCCTCTGGCAGCCCCTGGTTGTCACGATGATGCAACACAAAGCGATGAGTGGCCTCTACTGTATCGAGCCAGCGCGCCACCTCAACCGGCGGGTTAAGGGTTGGCAAGCGGTTGCGCTGACATTGTTCACAAGCGCTGACAATAATGTTTTGCCAGTGCTCCATTTTTTTATCCAGCCGCTCGCCATTCAGGCGCACTTCGGTACGTTCCGTTTGCAATAAACTGATGCGCGTTACGCCCAGTTCGGTGGCTTTCTGCAGCACCCAATCCATCCGCTCGCCCTTGGAAATACCGATCGCCAGCTCCAGTGGCAGTGGCGACTCCCGGTCATCCTCCCGGTATTCACCAACATCCACCTCCACGGTTTTTTTGTTCACGGCACTGATCACCGCCTGAAATTCGCCGCCTTGTCCATTAAATAGCACCAGCTCACGGCCCGGTTGCATGCGCAACACTTTGCCGAGGTGATGTGACGGCCCTTCTTCCAGTGCCAGGGTGTTGCCGCTTACCGGCAGGGATGTTGTATAAATTCTTGGGATTCGCATAACAGGCCACTCTTCTCAAAAAAGCTATGCTCTATTGTAACCTGGCACTTACCTGTTTTTTGATACGGAAATAAATTATGGATCTGGTCACCCACAGTCTGTTAGGCGCGACAGTCGCGGTCGCTTTGGCTGAGCCGCGCTATTGTCGGCGTGCTGCTCTGGCGGGAGCCTTGATTGCACTGGTTCCCGATGTGGATATTTTTATGGGCGATGCAAGCGACCCCTTGCAGCTGCTCGAATGGCATCGGCATTTTACCCACAGTCTGTTGTTGGCGCCGGTAGTTGCTGCACTGGCGGCGCTAATCAGTTATTGGCTGCGCTGGTCGCTGACGCCGGTGCGTGTTTTTTCCATCGTGTTAGCGGTTTACGCATCGGCCTGTTTACTGGATTGGTGCACGAGTTACGGTACCCACTTGTTGTGGCCGTTGATAAAAGAACCGCTGGCGCTTTCGATTATTGCGGTAGTGGACCCGCTTTTTACACTGGTGTTGGCTACCGGGTTGATTATTGCATTACGTAAGGCAGCGATTAGCCCGGCCAGAATGACCTTGTGCATCGCCGTGGCTTATTTGCTGTTGGGCGGAGTGCAACACCTGCGGGCTATGCAGCAGGCGAACCAGCTGGCGTTGGAGCGCTATTTATCGCTGACAGCTGTTGAAGTCAAACCAACGATGGGCAACCTGTTGTTGTGGCGTTCGATCATGGTTGATCAGCATCAGAACATATATGCGGATGCCATTCGGCTGGGGTTTTCTGCTCGTATTTATTCCGGCGAACAAAAAACCTTGCTGGACGAAACGCAATTGCGCCAGCAGTTACAGAATCAAAATTTTCTGAATAATGAAGCCATTGAGATGGTGCTGCGCTATCAAAAAGACTATGCGCCCTGGTTGGTAGTGCATAGCGGTGATCCTTTAATGATTGGTGATGCACGCTTTGCCATGCTGCCCGATTCGCTGGAACCTTTGTGGGGTTTGGAAATACACCCGGATTCTGTCGTGTTTGTCTCGCGACGTAAGCAGGATGCAACCATGCGCCAGCATTTTTTAACGATGTTGGCGGGCAAGCCGGTCGAACAATAACTTGCAGAATTTCGGATCTATTATCCTGGTGCTAAAGGAAAAGCCCTTGCTGCCAGGAAAATTGGCGCCCTATATCACAATCGCTAAATGACCTGGTTGTCATTTTTTGTTTATATCCGCAGAATCATGCTCTGCCTGGCACCACCGATTGTGGTGGTGTCACAGCTATCCATGAAAACAACAGGAGTTTGGTTATGGAATATTTTTTATCAGTGGTTAAGCAATATGTCAATTTTGAAGGCAGAGCCAGACGCCGCGAATATTGGATGTACATTCTTTTCTATTTGATTTTTTATGTGGGGGCGGTAATTATTGATTATGTAATCGGTCTTGGCTTGATTGCACTCATTTATTCCCTTGCGTTACTGCTTCCTTCTATCAGCGTTGCTGCTCGTCGTTTGCACGATACCGGCCGTTCGGGATGGTGGCAGTTGCTGGCGTTAATTCCGCTGATTGGTGCCATTATAGTCATTATATTTCTGGTGCAAGACAGTACCCCGGGCGATAACAAATACGGCTCTAATCCGAAGGGTATTAACGGCTGATATCCGATGCTGAAAAAAAACCGCCTGCTGGCGGTTTTTTTTCAGGTGATGGTTTCGTAACAGTTTTGAAACAGTTGGCTGGCAGGCGTCAGGTTGTAAAGCGCATCCGCAGCAAGCAAAACCGCACCGGCAGTCCAGCTGGTTTTTTCATCCGGCCAGATTACCTGGTCGCGGAAGTTAAAACCGGTCCAGTAACCGCCGTCTTCATCTTGCCAGCGTTGTAATTGGGTAAAAATTTTCTCTGCCTTGTCATTTTCGCCAATACTGACTAACGCCAGGGTTAACTCGCAGGATTCGGCAATAGTCACCCAGGGTTCATCGCTAACGCAGCGGCAACCAACCGGCTCTTCAACAAAAACATGCCAGCGCTGTTGCAACCGCTGCTGCGCTTCTTCTTGCGAATAAACGCCTGCCAGTACCGGATAAAACCAGTCCATGGAAAAGCGTTCTTTACTTTCCCAGGTGCGATCAAAGCAGTAGGGTTTATTGCGTAAACACTCGCCCAGTTTTTCGCGTGCCTGCTGCCAGTGGTGTTGTGGCGTGGCCAGCGCATCGGCAATGTCCAGTGCGCACTCAAGGCTTTTATAAATAGACGCACAGGCAGTTACCAGCGCATCCCGTTGCGACTCTCCGGCTTCATTCACCGCCCAGTAAATTTCACCGTCGGGTGCCTGATGCGCCAGCACAAAATTAATCGCCTTGGTGACCATGGGGAAATGGCGCTGCAAAAAGGGGTGATCACCGGTTGCCAAATAGTAATGCCAGATACCGGTAGCAATGTAAGCCACAAAATGGGTTTCGCGATGGTGTTGTTCTTGCGGCTGGTTATGCTGGTAATGCGCAAACCAGCTGCCATCGTCGAGTTGCTGTTCTGATAACCATTGGTAGGCCGCTTTGGCGGGCAGCAGCTTGCCGGCCACCGTCAAGCCCATCGCGGCTTCGACCATATCCCAGGGGTCACATTTACCCTGGCTAAACCAGGGGATGCAGCCGTCGGGTAATTGCTGGCGTTCGATAAAAGCCGCGGCATCGGTAAGTTGTTGTTGCAACAACAGTGGTAAATGCTGAAACGTGTTCATGAATTCACTCCTTTTGCATCGGCTCGAAAATACATAACAACACTTTTACCCAGTACCGGGTTCAAGCCTCGTTCGAGCCAACGTGTCAGCCAGGGTTTTTCCATCAAATCCCAGACCAGCAGCCGATGCCATATTTTAATAAGGCGGTTGTTATCCTGATTTTTCCAGAACAGACAGCGCAGCCACCAATAAGGGGTGTGCAAGGCATGGGCCCAATGTTGGTTGGAAAATAAAAAGCCGCAATCTTCTACTTGCTGGCGCAATTTTTTTGCGTTGAAAATTCGAATGTGTCCGCCTTCTACCTGATGATAAGCATCGCTCAGCCACCAGCACATTTTTTCTGGCCATTGGCGCGGTACGCTGACGGACAATTGTCCACCGGGTTTCAGGATGCGGCGAATTTCCTGAAGAATAGCAAGGTAGTTTTCAACATGCTCCAACACTTCACTGCACACAATGCTATCAAAGGTGTTGTCTGCAAAAGGCAATTGCGTTCCATTGGCAACCTGAAAAAAAAGTTGCCGTTGTAAATCATCTTTATTTTCAAAAGGTAAAAATTTTTCCCGTGCAACGCTGATGTCTTTATGGCTCAGGTCAATCGCCAGCACCGTGACCGCGTCCTGAAGATAGATATTAATCGCGTGACGGCCTTCGCCACAGCCAAGATCCAGCACGTGATCGCCGGCTTTTAATGGCAGGTAACGAAAATCAATGGTTAACATGGCTGGCCGTTGTGGTGAGGTGATGGTGTTCGGGCTGCAATAATGCGTAGTAATAATCGGCCAGATGTTCGGCGATCACTTCCCAGCGGTAATGCTGGTGGGCATGTTGCAGGCCGGTTTCTGCGTAATGCTGGCGCAGGGCAGCGTCATTTAAAAAACGTGCAATCGCCATTGCCAGTGCGTCAACTTCACCTGCGGCTACCACCAGCGCGGCATTGCCAACGACTTCGGGCAAGGCGCCGCCATTGCTGCAAATTAAGGGCGTACCGCAAGCCATGGCTTCCAGCGCCGGCAAACCAAAACCTTCGTAGCGGGAAGGAACAATCGCCATGGTGGCTTCGGCATAGTGCGCGACTATATCTTCACGCGACAGCTCACTGACGAAATTAACCTTGTCTGCCAGTTGTAAAGATTGCAATTCTTTTTCGGTGCTGCCACCGGGATTCAACTTGCCAATTACCGTCAAGGTTAATTGCGGATAGTCAGCTTGCAATTGATGCAAGGCCTGCAATAAAACCGATAGACCTTTCAGCGGTTGATCAGAGGACGCGGTGGTGATGAGATGAAAGGGTTTGCGAATAATGTCCGCGCGCGGTTTGAAAATATCGGTATCTACCCCGTTAGCGATAACCTGAATGCTATCCGCCGGGCGACCAAACTCGCGGGCGATATCATCGCGAGAAGTTTGCGATACGGTAATGACGTGTTGCAGTTGGTTGACCACTTTTTTTTGCATGGTAAGAAAACTGTACCAGCGTTTGATCAGCCAGCGATGGCCCTTGCCGGAGGCAGCGGCCAGGGCAATATCGCGATCACGGGTAATAGGGTGGTGCACGGTAGCCACCAGCGCGTATTGTTTTTGCAGTGTTAGCAAGCCGTAACACAGGCTTTGGTTGTCATGAATAATATCGTAGGCCGGTTTTTCCCGGGCAAACCATTTCACCAGCCGCCGGCCAAAGGTGTAAGGCTCGCCAAAGCCGCCGGTCAACATGATCCACCACTCCCAGGTGTCAGTAAACGAGCGCAAGTGATGCCAGCGCAGTGCCCGCACATGATTTTCACTGGCGTATAAATCCAGGCTGGGAATTTTAATCAGCGTTACGCGCTCATCAAGCTCGGGGTAGGGTGGGCCGGAAATCACATCAACGCTATGACCGAGGTCGGTCAGCGCTTTGCTCAGATAGTGAAGATAAATACCTTGTCCGCCAACGTGGGGATGGCTGCGATAACCTAACAGCGCAATACGCAATGGCCGTCGCTGCAGTGCAGCAACCGTCGTTGAAATGGCGATAGCAGGAGAAAGCGGGGGATTGCAGGTCAAACCGGTGGCGTCCGTTACATAGGGCCAAACAGGCCCGTTAATCGTAACGGCATTATAGCAGGCTGTTGAAAAACCTATGCTGGCGGCAACGGTTTAACGGAACGGGTCCGCCTCCACCGCGTGAAAGGCTAGCGGTTTTTCAACAGCTGCACCGGCTATCAGTGGTCAGCGCGAAAACGATGCCAGTAACGGTCTATCATCATCAAACCCAAACCGCCCAATAAACCTACCGCAAGAATACCCACCAGGCACACGATGGCGATAACGCCAGGGATAACAGACATGATCAATCTCCTTTACGGATGAAGTGAATTCGTCTTTATCCTGACAGTTGGCGGGTAGCGGTTCTTGATGGAGATCAACTCCGGAAGGCTGCTGGCGCTGGAACGGTAGCAGAGTTGATCCAGCGCAAATAAAAGGTGCTTTCAGAGGGCCTCTACATTACAGCTGACAAAGCTTTGGCGTCGCCCGCCTGGGGAATCCGCGGTGATGATTGGCCGCTTCTGCCTGCCGCTATTCCGGTATTTTGGGAACAAACTCTGCAGGGGCAAACGGCCAGTTGCTGCACTTTTCGCCACGTTACCCCCAAACCGGGGTAGAATAGCCGTTTTCTTCGAAACAGAGCCCCGCTACACGCTACCAGCCCGCGGTTTTCTCACTTATTTTTCTCAGGTTCCCTCGTGATTTCTACAGCCAACCTTACCATGCAATTCGGTGCCAAACCGTTATTTGAAAATGTCTCCGTCAAGTTTAACAACGGCAATCGCTACGGGCTGATTGGCGCCAACGGCTGTGGCAAATCCACCTTTATGAAAATCCTCGGCGGCGATCTTGAGCCGTCCGGCGGGCAGGTCATGCTGGAACCCAACACCCGCCTGGGCAAGTTGAAGCAGGATCAGTTTGCCTATGAAGACTTCACCGTGATCGACACGGTCATCATGGGTCACACCGAGCTGTGGAAGGTAAAGCAGGAGCGGGATCGCATTTACAGCTTGCCGGAAATGAGCGAAGACGACGGCATGCGTGTTGCTGATCTGGAAGTGCAGTTTGCCGAAATGGACGGCTACACCGCCGAAGCCCGTGCCGGTGAGTTATTGCTGGGGCTGGAAATTCCGCTGGAACAACATTTTGGCCTGATGAGCGCGGTAGCGCCGGGCTGGAAGTTGCGGGTACTGCTGGCGCAGGCACTGTTTTCCGACCCGGAAGTGCTGCTGCTGGACGAACCGACCAACAACCTGGATATCAACACCATTCGCTGGCTGGAAAGTGTTCTGGCGCAACGCAACAGCACTATCATTATTATCTCGCACGACCGTCACTTCCTTAACAGCGTTTGCACCCACATGGCGGATCTGGATTACGGCGAGCTGCGCCTGTTCCCGGGCAACTACGACGAATACATGACCGCCGCGACGCAATCACGCGAGCGTCTGTTGTCAGAAAACGCCAAGAAAAAAGCGCAAATTGCCGAACTGCAAACCTTCGTCAGCCGCTTCTCGGCCAACGCCTCCAAGGCCAAGCAGGCAACCTCACGCGCCAAGCAAATCGACAAGATCAAGCTGGACGAAGTGAAACCGTCGAGCCGGGTCAGCCCCTATATTCGCTTTACGCAAAACAAAAAATTGCACAGACAAGCAGTTACCCTGGAAAAAGTCAGCAAGCAGTTCGACGGCCAGGCGCCTTTGTTCAGCGATTTGAATATGCTGGTTGAAGCCGGTGAGCGTATTGCCATCATCGGCCCCAACGGTGCCGGTAAAACCACACTGCTGCGCTGTTTGACCGGTGATCTTCCATCGGATACCGGCACCATTAAATGGGCCGAACAGGCCGAAATCGGCTATTTCGCTCAGGATCACGCTGCGGATTTTGCCGCCGATGACAACCTGTTCGACTGGATGAAACAGTGGACCATGGGCGATGAGCAGCTGGTTCGCGGTGCTTTGGGCCGCATGCTGTTTTCCAACGATGACGTGAAAAAGTCGGTGAAGGTAATCTCCGGTGGAGAGCAGGGGCGCATGTTGTTCGGCAAATTAAGCCTGATCAACCCCAACGTGCTGGTGATGGACGAACCGACCAACCACCTGGATATGGAATCTATTGAAGCCCTGAACCTGGCGCTGGAAAACTACCCCGGTACGCTGGTGTTTGTCAGCCACGACCGTCAATTCGTTTCTTCGCTGGCCACCCGCATTATCGATATGCGCCCGGAAGGTCTGGTGGATTTTCACGGCAACTACGACGACTACCTGCGCAGCCAGGGTATTTACGAACACTGATTATCTGATGTGCGCAACTGAAAGAGATAAAAGGAATGACCGCCTTTTCCCATGAGGAGCGTGAAAAGTTGCTGGCGCTGAAAGGTGTTGGCGGCACTGTGATTGCGCGGCTTGAGCAAATGGGCTTTTACCGCCTGAGTGATCTTCGTGGAGTAACTGCCGGGGAGATCCTTGCCCAGGGTGCCGCTTTAACCGGTTCTTCATGTTGGAAAAACAGCCCGCAAGCGCGGGCTGCTATTCAGGCTGTTATTGATCTCGCCAATTCCTACTGAAACACCCAGATAAGCGCCAGACCACCCCGCGTTGCGTGTTTGGTTTTTACCAGCGGACTGTCTTCAAATTCGGTGCCGCCGAGATAATCGTGGCGGACAAAAAAGGCCAGCCGCCAATCGCCCAACTGACGACCCAGCGACGCCTGATTAGCCCAGCCGCTGTAACCCGCTTTTGCACTATAGGCATTGAATTGTTCGGTCGCGTTAGCAGCGCCAATGTTGTAGTAATACTCGTGATAATCCTCCGTCGCCCAAGTCAGGCTGGAACGCCAGGCAAAGCCCCAATTGCCGAGGCGTTCGCGGTAAATCAGCTGCGGCTGGAATAAAGAACCGATATAGCCGCTCTCATCACCGCCAATAGAAAATACCGCACGGGCCGGCAGGCTCAGCTGCAAACCTTGCGTCAAACTTTCCCCGAACAGGCGAATATTCACCGCAGGGCCAATCTCTATGGTGGAGCCCAGCTCCGGCAAATCCAGATCGCGGCGCAAGCCGTTTTTATGGCTTTCCGGGGTGATGTTGGCGCTGAGGCTGAGGGTAAATTCGTAGTTATCGGTTTTGATAAATTGCCCGCGCACGCCGTCGCGATCCGATTGGATAATCTTGCCGCGATAGACCACGTAAGGAATCGGCGCCACATAACTGCGGGACTCATCCGAACCGCGGTAGTCGGGGCCTGCTACGGCGCCGACCCCCAGACCAAATTCCCAGGTTTTCTGCACTTCGTATTCCGAAGCGGCCAATGAAGCACTGAGCCCGATACCGGCCAGCGTTGCTACGGATTTTATGAACAATGACGCCAAAATGGGCCCCTTTAATGACGATGATGAAGTGAAATTGGCCAGCGGCGGCATATAAATCCGACCCGGGATTCGCGATGCTGGTATCCTGCCGTTTTTTCACGCACATTCCAAGCAGACAGGTTTTTATTGTGACCAGCCGTTCTTTTTCTTCCCTGCCGCTCGACCCGGCCATGCAAACCAACCTCGACAGCCTCGGCTACCAGCAAATGACACCGGTTCAGGCAGAAAGCCTGCCAGTGATTCTCGCGGGCCAGGATCTGATCGCCAAAGCCAAAACCGGCAGCGGTAAAACCGCCGCCTTTGCCATAGGTTTGCTGGCGCGTTTGCAGGTGGAGCGCTTTCGTGTGCAAAAACTGGTGCTGTGCCCTACGCGTGAACTGGCCGACCAGGTTGCCCGGGAAATTCGCCGGCTGGCGCGTGCTACCCATAACATCAAAGTATTAACCTTGTGCGGCGGCGTTTCCATTGGCCCGCAAATCGGCTCGCTGGAGCACGGTGCGCACATTATTGTCGGTACACCCGGGCGTCTGCTTGACCACCTCAGAAAACAAACCCTCAACCTTGAACATGTTGACCAGCTGGTGCTGGACGAAGCCGACCGCATGCTGGACATGGGCTTTGCCGATGACGTAGAAACTATTCTTGCGGCCTGTCCTGCCAACCGCCAAATGCTGCTGTTTTCGGCAACTTACCCGGATGGCATCCAGAAGATCAGTGCCCGTTATCAACAATCGCCGGTCACCGTAACGGTGGAAGAGCAGCATCACCCGCAACAACTGGTGCAGCATTTTTACGAACTGCCGGATGCCATCAGCCGCAGCGAGGCGGTGTTGCGCGTGCTGGGGCAATTCAACCCGGCGCTGACGCTGGTGTTCAGCAACACCCGCCAGCAGTGCCAGGCGATTGCCGATGACTTGAACGATCAGGGCGTTAGCGCGCTGGCATTGCACGGCGACCTGGAACAAAAAGACCGCGACCGGGTGCTGGTGCGCTTTGCCAACCGGAGCTGCCTGGTGCTGATTGCTACCGATGTGGCCGCGCGCGGGCTGGATGTCAAAGAGTTGGATCTGGTGATTAACAGCGAGCCATCCCACGACCCGGAAGTGCATGTGCACCGCGTTGGCCGTACCGGTCGCGCCGGTGAAGCCGGTATTGCCGTAACGCTGTTTTCCGCCAAGGAAGCCGGTCGGTTGAATCGTCTGGAAGATTATTTAAAGGCGCCGGTCAACACCGAAAGCTTGCCGGCGTTTACCAAAGCCTATAACCGCGAAGCGGATATGGTGTGTATCAATATTGATGGCGGCAAGAAAGACAAATTGCGTGCTGGCGATATTCTCGGTGCACTCACCCGCGATGCCGGTATTCCCGGTAGCGATATTGGCAAGATCGATATTTTTGATAACGCGGCTTATGTGGCGGTTGCTCATGCCTCGGCCCGCACCGCGTTGCAGCAATTCGACAAGGGCAAAATCAAAGGCCGCAAGTTCCGCGCCCGCAAACTGGCGCGGTTTTAATCGTTGCAGCGGTTGGGCAATTGAGTTCTTGCTTTAAAAGTCAGGAAGATCGCCAATTATTACCGCTGGTTGGCGATCTTCCGCGTTAAGCCGTATTCAGCGTGGTTGTGCCAGCAAGCCTCGCAATAAAAGATCCAGCCCGTCCAGCGCCTGTTGCAGGCGGGTTTCATGCAAGGCTTCGTGTTCTGCGATCCAGAAAGACCCTTCGGTTACCACGCCATAAATCATTTGCGCCAGCGCTTGCGCATCCACCGCGACTACCGTGCCGTCGTCCATCAGCTGTTGTAATAATTCCTGCATCGAGGCGATGCAATATCCTTGCGCGGTGGGGGAAATATCGCCCAATACGGCGCGGGCATCCTGTAACACGATGCGGCGAATATCCGGTTCGATTGCCAGTTCCAGGTAAGCACGGCAGCGTTGCCGAAAACCTTCCCACGGGTTGTTGGCAGCGGCGGAGATGGCTTGCAGACGCAGATCAATTTCCCGGTCAATTTGATCTACCACCGCCGCGAGCAAGCCTTCTTTGCCACCGAAGTGGTGGTAGAGCGCGCCGCGAGTAAGACCGGCGGCGGCGGTAAAGTCGTCCATGGAAGTATTGGCGTAACCCTGCGTGGCAAACGCCTGGCGAGCGGTGGCCAATAATTTACTGCGTGTTGTTTCGATCATTTCGGCCCGGGTGCGGCGTGTCATGGCAATTCTCCTGCGCGTTGCCAGGAATGCTATTTGACATACACTGCGTATGTCAATACGATGCATCTAACATACGCAGCGTATGTTTATATTTTGACTGGAGACTGTTTTTGGCCAATCCCTATCGTGAATTATTTGCCGCACCCGGTTCGGTGCGCTTTTCCCTGGCTGGTTTTGTGGCCCGTTTGCCGATTGCGATGATCGCCATCGGCATCATCACCATGCTGTCGCAGTTGCATGGCAGCTACGGTCTGGCGAGCGGTGTGGCAGCGGTGTTTGTGCTGACATCGGCGTTGATGGCGCCACAAATTTCCCGACTGGTGGACCGTTATGGTCAGTTTCGGGTGCTGCCGTTTGCCGCTGCTATCAGCGTTGTCGGCATTCTTGTTTTGCTCGCCTGTTCCCGTTGGCAGGCGCCCAACTGGACGTTGTTTGTTGCGGCGTTTCTAGCCGGTTTTATTCCCAGCATGCCGGCGATGATCCGGGCACGCTGGACAGCGATTTTTCGGGGCTCGCCACAACTGAAAACCGCGTATGCCATGGAATCGGTGGTGGATGAGCTGTGCTTTATCATCGGCCCGCCGCTGGCGGTAGGGTTGAGTGTGGCGCTGTTTCCACAAGCGGGACCGCTGGTGGCGGTGTTGTTACTGGCGGTGGGCGTATTCGCGCTGGTGATGCAGCGTGGCACCGAGCCGCCGGTACAACCGGCAAGCAATAACGGCAGGCGGGGCGAATCGATTATCCGCCTCTCCACCGTACGCTGGCTGGCGCTGTTGATGCTGGCATTGGGAGCCATTGTCGGCACCATTGATATCGTCAGCGTCGCCTTTGCCGCCGAGCTGGAAAAACCGGCAGCGGCCAGTATTGTGTTGTCGCTTTATGCGCTGGGTTCGTGCGGGGCAGGGTTGTTGTTCGGTGCCATTCAATGGCAGTGGTCGCTTACCCGCTTGCTGTTCTGGAGCGGGTTGGCGACGGCGTTGAGCACCTTGCCGTTGTTGCTGGTAGGCAATATTGCTTCACTGGCGCTGGTGATGTTCATTTCCGGTTTGTTCTTCGCCCCCACCATGATTGTTTGCATGGCGCTGATTGAACAAAGTGTACCGTCAGAGCGCCTTACCGAAGGGCTGACCTGGTTAATCAGCGGTCTTAATGTTGGCATCGCAGCCGGCGCGGTAAGCGCCGGTCAGATGGTGGATTGGCAAGGCGCAAAGGCCGGTTTTGTGGTGGCGCTGGTAGCGGCTGTCGTGGTGCTATTCGCAGCTGTTTTTGGCTCGCGCCATATCGCCGCTACCCTGGCCAATCAATGCAACACATCACCACCGAGCAATTCGCGCACGTCGGCTGAATTGAATTCGTAGTGCTGGTTGCAGAACTGGCAGTCAATATTGATGGTGCCCTGTTCAATCAGCAGGGCTTCTACTTCTTCCTTGCCCAGCGCGATTAGTGCGCCGGCGCTGCGTTCTCGCGAGCAGCTGCAGGAAAATTGCAGCGCTTCGGGGTCGAACACCCGTACTGATTCCTCGTGGAACAAACGGTAGAGTAATTCGGTATGCTCCAGTTCGCGCAGTTCTTCCGGAGTCGTGGTTGCCGCCAGCGTCGTGATGGTTTCCCAATGAGCGCGGTTGTCTTCCGGGTTGGTATGCAATTGCTGTGGTAACGCCTGAATCATCAGGCCACTGGCATGTCTGTTATCCGTGGCAAACCACAGGCGGGTGGCCAATTGTTCGGATTGCTGAAAGTAATGTTCCAGACAACCGGCCAGGGTGTCGGAATCCATTGGCACTATGCCCTGATAGCGCTCCAGCTTGCCCTGAAAATTGTCGGCGCGCTTCGGTTCGATAGTAATAAACAGTACGCCCTTGCCCAGCAAGTCGCTCAGGTTGCCGGTAATGTCGGCATCCAGCGGTTGCTGTTCATTCAAACGCACAATAGCGCGCAGCTGTTTGTGGTTGGAGCATTCCGCCATGATGGTGGAAACCGCACCTTCGCCACGTGCTTGCAGAATAATAGTGCCGTCAAATTTCAGGGTGTTGGACAGCAGGCTGACCGCCGCCAGAAATTCGCCCAGCAATCCTTGTACCGCAGCCGGGTAAGGGTTGTTGGCCAGCACCTCGCGGTAGCTGTCGGTAAGGGTGACAATTTCACCGCGAACGTCGCAGTGGTCGAAAATAAAACGATGCAGTAAATCGTTGCTGGCCATAGGGTTTCCGGTTATCACAGGATGATGGACGGCGCAGTTGCCCGTCGCAAAGCTGGTTAAATAAAGAACTCAATAAAAGCAGTCAGGTACAGGCCGTAACGCCTGCGAGGTCGTCAGGGTGACTGCGCAAGCGTCAGTCGTCCTGCGCATCCCGTTGAAAACGGTGTATCTGGCGGCGCTCTTTTTTGTTCGGGCGGTGGTCGCTGATGATGTAGTTGGCGTAGCCGGCTTTGCGCTCTTCAGCGCGTTTTTCCCGTAGCGTCAGGCTTTCTTCCGTTTCCTCGTACAACAAGGCCGCTTCCGGTGCGCCGCGCCGCTGTTCGGACAGGGCGGTAATCGCCACTGTCTTGTCATCGTGTTCCTGGCGAATGGTCAGCATCTGTCCAACCATCACGTCTTTGCTGGCTTTTACACGTTGGCCATCGCATTGCACTTTGCCGCCTTCCACCGCCTGTTTGGCCAGACTGCGGGTTTTAAAAAAACGCGCTGCCCATAGCCATTTGTCGATACGGACTTTGGCCAATTCGGGAGGCGTGCGGTTATCAGATTGTGTACGCATAACGGAATTTAATCGGGTCTTTGGTAAATAGCCGGCATGATCTCATCAAAATGGTCAATCGCCGGGAAACCTTCAATGGTTCGGGGCTGTTGGCTGTCCGGTTGATGAATGCACAACAGGTGGGCGATCCCGAAGGTTTGCGCCGCGGCGAGAATACGCACTGTGTCATCAATAAACAAAGTACGCGCCGGATCAAAGTGCAGCTTTTGCTGCAACGCCTGCCAGAAAGGTTGGGCCTCCTTGGGATATTTCAACTCATGGGAAGAAATTACCTTATCCAGCCGGGCGCCAATGCCGGTCACTTTCAGCTTTAATGAAAGGCTGTCAGGATGGGC
The DNA here is from genome assembly GCF_015182315.1 of Cellvibrio polysaccharolyticus. Classification (NCBI taxonomy): domain Bacteria; kingdom Pseudomonadati; phylum Pseudomonadota; class Gammaproteobacteria; order Cellvibrionales; family Cellvibrionaceae; genus Cellvibrio; species Cellvibrio polysaccharolyticus. The sequence continues at coordinate 4,073,130 of NZ_PRDL01000001.1, read as the reverse complement.
GTTAGTGATGAGCACGCAGGCTTTGCCGGCTGCGCGCAGGCGGTCGAGGAACAGCTCTACGTGCGGGCGAATTTGAATTTTGTCGCTGATTTCGGCCTTCAGGGCGGGGATATCCACTTGCAGCGTGTCAGACCAGTAATCCAGGCAATACCAGTTCAGCGTGCCTTCGAGCGCGCGAATCTGTTCATGCAGGCGATTTTTGGCGACTTCGGCATCCAGTTGATGGATGGCGGCGTAGCGATCCGGCAAGTGCGTAAGCCAGAAATAATTATCGAAATGGAGGTCCAGCAAGGTACCATCCATATCCAGTAACACTGTATCTATGGCGTTCCAGTTGATCATGGGCGAATAAGTCAGGATGTCAAAAGGGGGAGCAGTATGCCGGTTAAACCGGAGATATTAAAGCGTAAGACCGTAGCGCGCAGCCGTCTGTTCCGGGCCGACGAATTGCATTTGCGCTTTGCCAATGGCGAAGAGCGTATCTACGAAAAACTCTGTACCGGTGGGCCTGGCGCGGTGCTGGTCGTGCCTTTGCTGGACAAAGACACGCTGTTGCTGGTGCGCGAATACGCCGCCGGCATTGAAGATTATCACCTTGCTTTTCCCAAGGGCGCGATAGACCAGGGCGAAACCCTGATGGATGCCGCCAACCGGGAATTGAAAGAAGAAATCGGCTACGGCGCCCGCGAGCTGGTATTCCTGAAAAAAGTCCACCTGTCACCGGCTTACATGGAACACGGCATCAACATCGTGCTGGCAAGGGATCTCTACCCGGAGCGGTTGGAAGGCGATGAGCCGGAACCGATCGAGGTGGAATCCTGGCCGCTGGCAGATGTGAGCGGGCTGTTACAGCGCGACGATGTCTGTGAAGGCCGCACCCTTGCCGCGTTGTTATTAGCGCAGGAGTGGTTGAAGCATCATGGCTGAAACGATGGATTACCGCTTTCGCGATGAGTTCTTGCTGATGGCGCTGGTGGCACTCGCCCGCGAAGCCGGTGACCGCATTCTTGAGGTTTACCAGACCATGACCGATGCTGACATCGCCTTTAAAAGTGATGACTCACCGGTCACCGCCGCTGACATAGCCGCGCACCATTGTCTGGCCGATGCGTTGCCAGGCATTCTCGCCATCCCGCTGATTTCCGAAGAAGGGGAAATTCCCGCGCTGGCCGAGCGGCTGCAATGGCGGCGCTACTGGCTGATTGACCCGCTCGACGGCACCCGTGAATTTATCACCCGCAACGGTGAGTTCACCGTCAATATCGCCCTGATAGAAGACGGCAAACCGGTGCTGGGGGTGGTGCATGTGCCGGTGCATAAGGTCACTTATGCGGCGATTAATTTGCCTGATGAAAATCAGGTGGTGGCGCTGAAAATAGACGGCGATTCTTCGCCCGTGGTGATTCACGGGCGCTCGCTTACCGGGCCGAACGCCGCGCAATTACCCTTGGCGCTGCTGGCCAGCCACCGTCATGAGCGTGCCGATTTGCAGCCGATCATTGAACCGATAGAAGCGCAATGGCCGGCCGGTGTAAACGTAGAGCATGCCGGCAGCTCGCTGAAATTTTGCTGGCTGGCGGAAGGCCGGGCAGATTTATATCCGCGCCACGGTTTGACCTCCGAATGGGATACCGCCGCTTCCCAGGCGGTGCTTGAAGCAGCAGGCGGGGCAATTGTTGAAGCCGTTGCGATGCATTTGGGCGAATGGCAGCCGCTCGCTTACAACAACCGTGAATCTTTATTAAACCCGTTTTTTTATGCGGTGGCGGATCGCCATTTTGACTGGTCTGCGTTGTTGCAGACCATTCCGGTGGCGAGCGCCTACAACGACTGATTCGCTTAATGAGCCGGATTGAGCCGTACAGGTCACAAAACACAGTAAAAAAAACGACATAACGCTTTCATCGCCCGGATTTTGACATTCCCAGGCTATGCTTCAGATCGCATGATTGGTGCATTCGATACTTTTATCGCAATCATTTGACAGGAGCCGGACAATGGCAAGGCATACCAAAGGCGTGGGTGTAGGCGTAAATCTGGTGCGAATTGAGCCGGTGCGCGAAAAGCTCATCGCCGAAATCATCGAGTACCAGCGTCAGCAAGTCGGTTTGGAAGTTGATCCTGCCGGCGTAAATTTCGGGATGATACAGGTTTATAAAGAATTGATTCAGGCACGACAATCAATGCTGGATAAGTTGCCTCCAGCGCTCTAGTGTCTTCTGAAGACAGCTTCGCATTCAGATAAAAAACGCCGGCTACCTGGGAAGGTGTCCGGCGTTTTTTATAGGGAACCTCTGAAAAACGTTATCGAGGTCGAGCGCGCACCAACCGTAGGCGCTTTAGGCGAGGCAAAAAAAACAGGCGACTTGTTAAAGCCGAGAAGCACAAAAGCCGATTTTACACCTAGTCAATGCGCATTTTGATTGGACTCGTACACGAGCCTGTTTTTATTAGAGGTAGGCGCCTGGGGCGACGCTGTGATGGCAACGCAGGTAGTTTTTCAAAGGTTCCCAAGAGCTATATAACGCGAGTAATGGCACCTGGCCTTCCCGCGCCAGACAAAAACATTATACTGACGCCAACTTTCCATCCATGCCTGACGACGGAGTCTTATACTTATCAGCTTTGCCGCCTGGCGAGGCTCCGTGTGAATATTATCCAGCGCAATCATGTGCAGCAATTACTACCCGCAGATCCAGACGCCCCTGTAATGGTGTACGCGCACGGTTTCGGCTGTAACCAGGAGATGTGGGGCCTGCTGACTCCCGCATTTTCCGGCCTTTACCGGCAAGTGCTGTTCGATTACGTAGGCAGTGGCCGCTCAGACGCCAGCGCCTTCGAGGCCACTCGTTACCGCTCACTCGACGGCTACGCCCAGGATCTGCTCGAGGTTTGCGATATCCTCGACCTTACTCGGGAGGTGATCTTCGTCGGCCACTCGGTCAGTTGCAGCATCGGCATCCTCGCCGCCATACAGCGCCCGGAGCTATTCTCGCGCCTGATACTGATTGGCCCGTCACCTTGCTTTCTCAATGATCCACCTGCTTACCATGGCGGTTTTCAACGCAGTGATCTGGAAGCGCTGCTGGAACTGATGGCGCATAACCATCTTGGCTGGGCGCATTATTTTGCGCCACTGGTATCGGGCATGGGGTCAGATGGGCAAATCACCACGCAACTGTCCGACAGTTTCTGCTCAACCGATCCCTTGATGGCAAGGCTGTTCGCCGAAGCCACCTTCTTCTCCGACATCCGTAACGAATTGACGCGTTGTCCGACGCCCAGCCTGATCCTGCAGCACAGCCGCGATGCCCTGGTGCCGACCACGGTGGCCGACTACCTGCACATGATGCTGCATGACAGTACCCTGGAAGTACTCGACGTCAATGGCCACTGCGCGCACATGAGCCACCCCGAGCTGGTCGCAGCCGCCATGCGAAGATACCTGCATCATGTTCTACCTTGAGCGTCTGCCCTGCCCGATTCTGGTCACCGACTGCAATGGCTATGTGAAGCACTCCAATCTCGACTTCAAGAAGTTGGCCGGCGCTGCAGTGGCCGAGGACATGAATCACTACTTTCCACCTGCCAGCCGCATTTTCCTGCAAACTCACGCCTGGCCCATGCTGCTCAAGAATGGCGAATTCAACGAGCTCTACCTGCAGTTACTGGCCGCCGACGAACAGCACATACCTGTAATGGCGAACGCTCGCATCAGCGAGGCCGATGGCGAGCGCGAAGTACTCTGGTTGTTTTTCGTCGCCAAGGATCGCCAGCGTTTCGAAGCCGAGCTGCTCAAGGCACGCAGCCAGGCTCAGGAAACTGCTGCACAACTGGCCAAGGCTAACCTGGCGCTGCAGCACGCCAACGCTCAATTGACCGAATATGCCGTCGAGATCAGGAGTGAGGCTGAGCAGTTTGCCCAACTCAGCCATACCGACCCGCTCACGGCCTTGGGCAACCGACGGGCGCTTTCCCAGCAGGTCGAACAGTGGGTCGGCGCGAGTAGCGCCCAGGCATTGGGTAGCCTGCTGCTGATCGACGTCGACTTCTTCAAGAAGATCAACGATAACTTCGGCCATAACGAAGGAGATCGTGTACTGACCGAATTGGCCAAACAACTGCTGAAAAGCGTGCGCACTCAGGATACCGTCGTGCGTTATGGCGGCGAAGAATTTGCCATCTGGTCGCCACTCTCGGATAGCGATGCCGCCACATGCATCGCCCGGCGCGTCCATGAACAGGTTGCGCAAATCCGCCTGGAGGGTCGCCAGATAACCGTCAGCATTGGCTTTACTACCCAATCGCATCAGGGGCAAACGGCGGAACATTACCTTGCACAGCTGCTCACAGAGGCAGACGCGGCACTGTACCAGGCAAAAGCCGAAGGACGCAATCGCAGCGTCTGCTATCGATAAGCACATCAGTCTAAAAGCCCAGGGAACCGCTGAAAAACATTGTCGAGGTCGTCAGTGCAGGTAGAAGCCATCTCAAAAATCATCTAACGGCTTCATGCTATGTCGCTTCCAAGCGCCTACTTTTGGTAAAAAGCTGACTCCGGTGCTCATTTACTTAAGTAAACTCCGCTCCTCATCAACCTTTTGCCTTGCCTGAATCTCGCCAGCTGATTTTTGAGATGGCTTCCAGTTTTTCAGCGGTTCCATCGCTTTTAATAATTAACGCGATTTGTGGTCGGGATGGCGTTAATGAAAGCGCAGGAAAGAAGAGTTCTGGCCAACCCAGTAACGGGAATTATTACCCGCCAGACGATATTCCACTTTCAGGCCGGCATTGCCGAAGCCCTGATAGTAAGACAGCTTGAATACATGTTCGCCTTCGGTGAGGTCAATCGCGCAGGTTTGTACGGCGAGTGGTCGGCTACCGGGAAACTGGCATAGCGGTCGGTCGTTAATAATCAGCTTGAAACCGTCATCGCTGCCCACCAGAAAATGGTAGCTGCCGGCTTTTTTAACGGTGAAGGTCGTTTCTACATCGACAAAAAAATCCGTGCCGTAACCCAGCTCACCCAGTTTCGGATGTTTGAAGCGGTTTTGCTCGGCGATATTTAAAATATCGACCATCACTTTTTGAGTGTTAGTGATGTCGCGTTGCTGGTTAATGCTGTTGATACCAACGCGGTTTTTGCTGATCACCAGCTCCAGCACCGGATCAACCGTAACCGGCGTAATGCGGTAAATAATCAGCAGGGTGACAAGCGCCATCAATACCGACAGCAAGGTGTTTTTATTCAGATAGGCAGTCATTGTTTTATCTCACCACTTCCAGTCGCCAGAACTTGAACCATTCGCGCATTTCAAATTGATCGGCACTGATCGGAATGCTGTAAGTGAACGGTGAAAAGAACGCAAATACCGCGAACACCAGCACTGCAAAAGCGCCGGCATTGATCAGCGTGTGTTTGTTGTTTTGCAAAATTTCATCGCGATATATATAACTGAAAACCAGCGAAAGATTAATCACGGCAAAGATCAGTGGTATCAGGTAATGGTACAGATACATCACCCGTTCAATTTGCAGCATGGTGAGCATGTAAATCACATAGAGCGATGTAAACCCGCAAATCCATAAAAACAGTGAGCGGTCTTTTTCCGGGTTGCCGTAAACAAAGCGGCTGATGATAAGCCCGAGCGATAACACAATGCCCGCCAGTGCCGAGAACCATACAATCGGGTTGCCAATCAAATAGGTGTAATTGGTTTTTACCACGCCGTCATAAGTGTCTTTGCCCCAGCGGTAGCTGATGGTTTTGGCACTTAATGGCCAGCCGGTTACGTGGCTGCCGTTTTCACCCGGTTTGCACACGTCCAGCCGCGGTACGCCATCGGCGTATTCCGACATGTAGCGCCAGTGGTCTTTCATGCCGGTACGGAACGCGGTTAAGGAAAAGGTTTCACCTTTACGGATCAACTCCAGATATTCCGGCGAGGCTTTGTAAGTACGGTTGTTAACAATTTCCGAACCAAAACCGATATGAAAATAAAACACCGCAAGAAAAACACCAACCACCGGCAGGGTGCCGCTAGGTACGGTTTGCACCAGCCGTTTAAGCAGCGCGACAAGGTTCCAGCTTTTAATGTTGTGCCATTGATCGACACCGAACAGCATCACCATCAATAATAATAAAATGGCACCGTTCACTTTTACGGCGATAGTCAAACCAATCAAAACCCCCAGCCAGGCGTAATGGCCTAACCGTATCGGTTTGCCGGAGGTTGTTACCCGTGTGAAATAGTAGAGCGATGCGAGAATAAAAAATAACTGGATGCCTTCCAGCATTGCCGAGCGCGAATGTACCACCAGCGCATTATCAAAAATTACCAGGGTGCTGAACGCCGCTGCAATAAAACGGTGGCCGATAATGCGGTGCAAAATGCCGTACATAAACAGCACCGCGAAGGCCATCATAATCACCGAGGCAAAGCGGAACCCGTAAAAACTGAAGCCCGCCGGAATGTCGTTACCGGTAATGTAATCGGTGTTATTGAAGGCAGCTTTATTCAGACCATCGTTGGAGTTGAAAACCGTTTCACCGAGCGCCATCAACATTTTGCCCAGCGGTGGGTGCGGCTCCATGTACATCACGCCGTCAATATGTTTTTGTGCCGAGGCGATGTGATAGTTCTCGTCCCAGAACAGGGAATTGGGGTAGCCGTAATTAACGCCGTAGGTCAATAAGGCCATCAGCAGGAGTCCCGCAGGGAACAGGTGCTTTGCGTGTTTTTTGATCAGGTTAAGCATGCTCTTCTCGTTTTACATTCTGGCAATGGAAACGGCTGGTGGAGAACTTCCTGACTTTTAACCGGGTTGCAAAAATTGCATCATGCGCACACGAAATTAAGGCGCAATTCGGGCAAAGTAGAAAAGCCAGGCCGATGGATCTCATCCTGCACGGATTATGGTGTTGGAGTGGCAGGGAGATGGCAGCTGCCAATCTTGCCCTGTTATGCCAGGTCAGGCAAATAGTGAGCACAATTTTTTACCAAAAAATGACATTGCCCACATCCTCCGGGATATCGGGTAACCGGACAGCAAAACGGTCAACAGCGCCGTACAGGAGCAGAATAAATGACGGTAGATGCGATGCAGAAAAAGACGGGCAAATCGGTTTTGCTGTTGATCGCTTTATTACAGGGGCTGGCGCTACTGATTTTGCATGAATCCCGATTGCTGAATTTCTGGCCGGGCAATGATTTCGCCTGGTTGACCGGCTTGTACGCATTGACGGCGATTGGCCCGGTGTTGTTGCTGTTGTCTTTGTCGGGCAGCAACACCAAAGCGGTGGTGAGCTGGATTGCCGGCTTTTCGCTGTTAGCGGGTTTAGCCGGTTTTTATACCGGCAGCCAGATTTTACCCGGCACCGACTCTTCGCACGCAGAGCTGCATTTTTCCATGACCTTTTCGCTGGCGGTGGCAGCATTTATTGCCTTGCTGTTGATTCAACGCCACACCCGAAGCGCAGAAAATCTTTCTGACAAACTCTGTACCTTGTCGTGGCGCAATGCGCTCACGCTGGCCTGGTCGCTGCTGTTTATGTTGGCGGTGTGGTCGCTGCTGATGTTGTGGGCCGGTTTGTTCCGTTTGATTCAGGTCGATTTTTTTCATGAGCTGTTTACCGCCCGCTGGTTTTATTACCCCATCCTGTCAATGGCGCTGGGGTTTGGCGTGGTGATGTTTCGCGAGCATGTGCACTTCATCGATACTGTGATCGGCTTGCAGCAATCCATGATCCGGTTTTTGCTGGTATTGCTGGTGGTTATCGCCTTGCTGTTTCTGGTGTCGCTGCCCTTTACCGGTCTGGGCGTGCTGTGGGAAACCGGGCGCGGCAGTACGCTGATTTTATGGATGCAGGCCTTTTTGCTGTTGTTCGTTAACGCGGTTTATCGTGAACAGGATGCCAGGCCTGTATATCCGGTGTGGTTGCATTGGCTGGTGGCGCTGGGCGTATTGTCGCTACCGGTTTACAGTGTCATTGCCTCTTACGGTTTATGGCTGCGGGTAGATCAGTACGGCTGGAGCCTGGCGCGTTGTACCGGCGCGTTAATCTGGTTGCTGCTGACGGTTTTCTCAGTGGCTTATTGCTTGCTGTTGTTGCGTTACCGCGAGCGCTATTTGCAAGCGCTGGCACCGGTTAACCAGGCGCTGGCCTGGGTGGTTCTGGCGGCGATGCTGTTGATCAACTCGCCGTTGCTGGATTTTCGCAAAATTTCTGCCGACAGCCAGCTGGCCCGTTTACAAAGCGGGGAGCAAAAACTGGATGAGGCTGATTTTTATTATTTCCGCTACTCGCTGGAAAAACCCGGTTACGACGCGCTGATGACCTTCAAGGCGTCGCTGCGTGAAGACCAGGCGGATATCGCGATGCGGATTGACCGCCTTTACAGCGAGGGTGAATTTGACCCGGCTCTGAAAGCGGTGGTCAGTGATGCCTTTTTTGCCAGCTTGCAGCAGCAACCGGAAGCACCGCTACCGGAGGGGCTGAAAGCCGCGATTGGTGATTGGCTGAACATCGGCGTATTGCGCCAGACGCAATTCAAGGGCGCCTTCCTGCACCAAATGGATGTGAATGGTGATGGCGAAGATGATTACGTGCTGGACGCGAGGGCCAAAGAAGACTGGCGGGAAACCGCTGTGTTTTATCGCTCTGGCGATAGCTGGCAGGTGCAGCAATACCGTTTTCAACAGCGGGATGAATCAGCAGCGGATGATGAGACGGGCGTAGTCCTGCTCAAGCCGCAGTGGCCGCTATTGAAAATTGGTCAGCGTATTCTGCAAACCGATAGTAATTGGCCGAGCGAGCTCGTTGCTGAACCCGCAGAGCCAACGCCCTGACAACAAAAGTGGGTGACGAGTAACCGGAATGAATAATGGACTTTTAGGGTGATGGTCACTGTTGCTATGGGTTGTGGCACTTTTGCTGAACACTAAACGCAGGCGTCAACATACCGGGTTGCTGGCGATTGCCCTGGCGATCGGCGCGGCATTGGCGTGGTTGCAGTGGTGGCCGTTACCGGTTTCTCTGCAGCAACAGCCCTACGCCAGCATGCTGCTGTCCCGCGACGGCCAATTACTGGGCGCGCGCATTGCCGCCGACCAGCAATGGCGATTTGCGCCACCCCAACAGGTGCCGGAGCGCTACCGGCAAGCCTTGTTGCTATTTGAAGATCGCCGCTTTTATCAGCACCCCGGCATCGATCCTTTTGCCATTGCCCGTGCTACCTGGCGCAACCTGTCTCACCGCCGCGTAACCAGCGGCGGCAGCACCCTCACTATGCAGCTGGCGCGGTTGCTGCGGCAGCAGGATTACCTGTTACAACAGGATGCCCAGCCGCCGCGCTCCTTTGCCAGTAAAGGCATCGAAGCCTGGCGGGCGCTGCAACTGGAATGGCGATTCAGCAAAGATGAGCTGCTGGTGCATTACGCCGCTCATGCGCCTTTCGGGGGCAATATTGTCGGTTTGCAGGCGGCATCCTGGCGTTATTTCGGCCGCGCCCCCGAGCACTTGTCGTGGGCCGAGGCAGCATTGCTGGCGGTGTTACCCAACAGCCCCGGGCTGATTCATCCGGGCCGCCAGCGGGATCGCTTGCAGCAAAAGCGCGATCGTCTGCTAACCCGGTTGCAACAGGCAGGGTATTTCGGCGAACGCGATTTGCAACTGGCTTTGCTGGAGCCTTTGCCGGAGCGTCCGCAAGCCCTGCCTGCGGTTGCCAACCATCTGCTGGATACCCTGAGCAGTCGCGCCCCCGACGAGGCGGTTTATCACTCGACTATTGATGCCGTGCTGCAAAACAGAGTCGCCGCCATTGCCGGGCGGCATGGTCGCCTGCTCGCCAACGAAGGGGTGCATAATCTCGCCATTCTGGTGCTGGATCATCGCACCATGGAAGCCCGTGCGTATATTGGCAACCAGGCCTGGCAGCAACGTGCGGCGTATTCGCCGGGTGTGGATATTATCCAGCGGCCGCGTTCTACCGGCAGTTTGCTGAAACCTTTTCTGTACGGGTTGATGTTGCAGGAAGGCGAGCTGACCCCGACGCGGTTGATCCCGGATATTCCTTCCCGTTTCGGCAGCTACAGCCCGCAAAACTATCACCGCGATTATCGCGGCGCGGTGCCGGCCCATCAGGCACTTGCCTGGTCGCTGAATATTCCGGCGGTGCGCTTGTTACAGGAGTACGGCATTGGCCGTTTTCAGCATCAATTGCAGGCGTTGGGAATGACCACGCTGTTTCGCCCCGCCGATGACTACGGCCTGACACTGGTACTTGGCGGTGCCGAGGGCACGCTGTGGGAAATGACTGCTATGTACGCCCGGCTGACCGCCGCTGCGCGTGATGGCAGTGGTCGCGAGCAACCGCTGCAACCGCGTTTGCTGGTGGGTGAGACCGGGCCGCAAAAGTTGCCGGTGTTGGGGCAAGGTGCTGCCTGGCTCACCTTGCAGGCGATGATCGAAGTGGTTCGGCCGGGTGCCGATGCTTTATGGCGGGACTTTTCCGGCAGTCAGACCATCGCCTGGAAAACCGGCACCAGCTTCGGATTGCGTGATGCCTGGGCGATTGGCAGTAACAGCCGTTATACCGTGGGCGTATGGGCTGGCAATGCCGGTGGCGAACCAGCGCCATTGCTCAGCGGGCAGAGCACGGCGGCGCCGATTCTGTTTGATATTTTTGATGTGCTCGGGCCATCAGCCTGGTTTGCCCGCCCGGATCATGCCCTGAAAACCATCCGCGTATGTCGCGATGACGGCTATCTAGCCGGTGGGCAATGCGAAGCTATCAATATGTCGATCCCGGTAGAGAGCCATTTCCAAACAGTTACGCCTTACCATCGCCGCGTTCACCTCGATGTCAGCGGCCAATACCGGGTGCACAGCCGTTGCGAAGCCGTGGCCAGCATGCAAGCGGCAGACTGGTTTGTATTGCCCCCTGCGCAGGAATTTTTCCGCAAGCAATACCGCAGCGACTACAAACCGCTGCCGCCCTGGCGAAAGGACTGTCTTGCCGACAGCAGCGAGCTGGACAATGACCAGCCTATGGAGTTGTTGTATCCCCACGAGGGGAGTCGCCTTTATATTCCGGTGGATATCGACGGCCGCCGCTCGCGAGCGCTATTACAGGCGGTACACCGCCGCAGTGATGCGGTGCTTTTCTGGCATATTGATGACCGCTTTCTGGGTGAAACCCGGCTGTTCCACGAGCAAAGCGTGGCACTGGAACCGGGCTGGCATAAACTGGTGCTGGTCGATCAGCAAGGTTATACGCTGGTGCGCTGGTTTCGAGTGTTGGGGGAAGGGGAGCCTGATAGTTAAAAGCGGTAGTTTGCCTGTCCGTTTGCCATCAGGGCAATTGTTCCAAAAACGCATGAATAGGATCCCTGTAGCTCCGACGAGTCATCCCTCGCCGGGCGCCCCTGACTAACGGTTTTGGAACAATTGCCCTGACGTCAAACTCGCTTGTGCCAATTTCCGCAGTATCAGACTGGAAATTGTGCAGCAGTTTCCGGACAATGGCGGGCCTGAACCGGGGGCGACGTTATTGCCTGTAGCAACAAATGGCAATCCGGCCTTCGGCGTGTGGCTCAACACTGAGTCGCGCCTTATCCAATGAGAATGACAGCATGACACTCAACACCCTGACCATCACCCCGCCCAACAAAGCTCTGGTTGGCAAGGTTCAGCCGCCGGGCTCCAAATCCATCACCAACCGTGTGCTGCTGCTGGCCGGTCTCGCCAAAGGCATCAGCCGTTTGACCGGCGCCCTGAAAAGTGACGACACCCGCTATATGGCCGAAGCGCTGCGGGCGATGGGCGTGCAGGTGGATGAGCCGGACGATACAACCTTTGTGGTGCATGGTCAGGGCAAGCTGCAAGCACCGGCGCAGCCTTTGTTTCTCGGCAATGCCGGTACGGCAACCCGCTTTCTGACCGCAGCGGTCGCCTTTGTTGATGGCACCGTGGTGGTGGATGGCGACGAACATATGCGCAAGCGCCCGATTCAGCCGCTGGTAAAAGCACTGCACCAACTGGGTGTGGATGCCGATGCACCCACCGCTTGCCCGCCCGTTACCGTGAACGGCGGTAAAGGGTTTACAGCTTATAAAGTGACCATTGATGCCGGCCTGTCGAGTCAGTATGTGTCTGCCTTGCAGATGGCCGCTGCCTGTGCCGATCAGCCGGTGGATATCGTGCTGGCCGGTGAAGATATTGGCGCGCGTGGTTACATTGATCTCACCATTGCTGCCATGGAAGCTTTCGGTGCGCAGGTTGAGCGGGTCAGCCCGTCGGTATGGCGCGTGTTGCCAACCGGCTACAAAGCCACCGATTTCCTGATTGAGCCGGATGCCTCGGCTGCTACCTATTTATGGGCGGCTGAAGTACTGACTGGTGGCCGTATTGATCTGGGCGTGCCTACCGAGCAGTTTTCCCAGCCCGATGCCCGCGCTTACGATGTGATTTCCCAATTCCCCAATTTGCCGGCGGTGATTGACGGTTCGCAAATGCAGGATGCTATCCCCACCATCGCGGTGCTGGCTGCCTTTAACAACACGCCGGTGCGCTTTGTCGGTATTGCCAACTTGCGCGTAAAAGAGTGCGACCGTACCCACGCCTTGGCGCTGGGTTTGAATGCCATCAAACCTGGGCTTGCGGTGGAAGAAGGTGATGATCTGGTGGTGCACGCTGATCCGTCACTGGCCGGTACAACTGTGTCATGTTCTATCGACACTTTTGCTGACCACCGCATGGCGATGAGCTTTGCGCTAGCCGGTTTGAAAATCGCCGGTATCGCTATCGAAAACCCGCTGTGTGTTGGCAAAACCTATCCCGGTTACTGGAAAGCACTGGCGTCATTGGGTGTGACTTTTACCGAGCAATAAAAGACCGGATTGCAAGGGGCAATGGACTCCTGCGATTGAATGATTCGGACGTCCTTGTTTTCTCTTACATGGCGGTCGTTCTCCGTCTGTCCGGCTTTCATCAGGGTATTGATTCCAAAAACGCATAAATACATCCCTGTAGCTCCATCGAGTCATCCCTGATTTGTTGGCAGGACTGCCAACGAACACAACGGAGCCGCCCGAAGGGCGAGCCACAGGGAAGTGGCGAGTGATTCGACGGTTTTGCAATCAATACCCTGATGAAAACCTCGTCTTGCACCTCGATTCGAACTCTAAAATCTGTGGAAACCTTCGAGAAGGGAGGGCGTTAATTGCTTGCCCGCCCTCACCAAAACCGGGGACTATGCTCTCTGGTATGAATCTTGATTCCTCCGGTAGGTTTCGCCTTGTAGTGCGTTAACCGCCGGCTCTTTGTCTGGCCGCATCGCCAACCTGTGTAATAACCACTGTCGGGTTATCAGCAAGTGCGCAAATTTCACCAGTCTCGCGCGTCATATTGACTAAGGAAAAGCTATGCCCGGTATTAACCAACAAATTCTGATTGCTGCCATCGTTGGCGTAGTAGTGGGCTGGTTAATCGGTTATTTGCCGGAAGACGCATCACTGCGCGAAGGCACGCTCTACGCCAGTGCGATGGTAGGCGGTGTGTTTATCAGCCTGCTGAAAATGGTGCTGGTGCCGCTGATTTTTGCTTCCATCACCGTGGGGGTGGCGAATTTACAGGCACACCGCCAAGTGCATCGTGTGTGGGTTAGCACGATGATTTATTTTATTTCTACATTAGCCCTGGCGAGTTTGCTGGCGCTGGCGGTGACCAATTATTTCGAGCCGGGTAAGGGCATGTCGCTGTCGCTGTTTGCGGATGCCATGAATGAGTTTGAAGGCAAACAGCTGACGTTGCCGGAGTTCTTCCTGCACTTTATCACCACCCTCTTTCAAAACCCCTTCGCCGCCTTTGCCAATGGCAGTGTGCTGGCGGTGGTGGTGTTTGCGTTGTTTCTCGGGGTAGCGTTGGTGATGGGCGGGGAAAGTTACCGCACCATTCGCCAGTTTTTCCAGGAAGCGCTGGATCTGATGTTGCGTATTATCGGCTGGATTATGTATCTGGCACCGCTTGGCATCATGGCGCTGCTCATCAAACTGGTAGCAGAGCAGGATGCGGCGTTATTCACCACCATGCTCACTTTTATTGCGCTGATTTTTGGCATTACGCTGTTTCACGGCGCCGTGGTATTGCCGGGCATTCTTTACGCTTTTACCCGCCGTTCTCCCTTGTGGTTGTGGCGCGGCTCCAAAGAGGCATTGGTAACCGCCTTCGCCACCAGCTCCAGCACCGCCACCATGCCGATTACGCTGCGCTGTGTGCAGGATAATCTGGGAGTGCGCCGCGATGTTGCGGGGTTTGTCATTCCCCTTGGCACCACGGTGAATATGGATGGCACGGTGCTTTATGAGGCAGCAGCGGCGCTGTTTGTCGCCAATCTGGTGGGTATTGAGTTGAATCTTGCCCAGCAACTGGTGGTGTTCTTTATGGCGATGATCGCCTCGGTGGGTGCGCCAGGTATTCCCAGTGCCGGTATGGTGACCATGGTGATGGTGTTGCAGGCAGTAGGATTACCGGCGGAGGCCATTGCCATCTTGCTACCGGTGGATCGTTTGCTGGATACGATTCGCACCTCGGTAAATGTCGAGGGCGATATTGTCGGCAGCCTGGTGGTGGAAAAAATTGTCAATGATGCGGAGGCTCGAGGGCAGGGTTGATGTTCAGTCCCCGGAAAGTTGCAGTAATCTTTCGCTACGTCAAACCCGCACCAAACTGATGGTAGAAGTATGCCGCATGTAAACAATGCGGAACGGCGGGTAAATGAGTTCCCGAATCTGCTCTTGATCAAGCTCCGGAACCTTCCTGCCGGAGTCAGGATGATCAATCAGTCTCTGCACTTTTTCCAGAATAGTGCTCACAAACTGCTGACCGATGTTCGGAACGCCCTGTTCGAGGTAGTAAGCCTTAATGTTCTGAAGATCGTTTAACGCAGATCGCGCGATGACAAGCTTCACCTACATCACACCGAGTATTTTTCTGGCCTCGTCCAGGGTGACAGTATCGCCTTCGCGGACATCAGCCAGTCCTTGAGCTACCGCCTTGACGAAGCGCAGTTCTTCAGCAGTTTTTTCATAATCTTCAAGACCTTGCACTACCGCAACGCCTCTGCCCCGGCTGGTCAGGAGAATGGGCCGATGTGTGTCATTCGTACGACCCACCACTTTGCCAGGATTGATCTTCAGGTCAGATAGAGGAATAACATCTTCAGAGAATTTGGTTTGCATTTTAACGCCTCACTATTAACGGAGCCATTAATAGCACCTGTTTAAAGGTGCGGTCAAGGTGTGAGGTGAGATGAGGCAAGTCGGGACCCTTGGTACCGGTATCTCACGGCTAAAGCTTCCTGGGGGTTGTGATTTAAACGATAGGAGCAGAGCTGGGGAAAAGAGGCATTGTTTCCTTAAGAACACGCCGTAAACCCCTCCATGGGGGCTCGACTGCCGCATCCCTGCGGCAGACGGTTCTCAAGGAAACAATGCCTCTCTCCCGAAAGATCGGAGATTTATTTCGGGGACGAGGGAAAACTGGCCGGATTACAAAGGAAGAAATCCTGACCGCTTTTTGCCAAACAAAACCTCAGTGTCAAAGGGATGTGAGTAATACAGCTACCGGGAACCGTCTGCCGCAGGGATGCGGCAGTCGAGCCCCCATGGAGGGGTTCACGGCGTGTTCCTGGTAGCTGTATTACTCGCAGCCAAGCACCGAACAACCTACCGCCCCTGCCTCGCCTTAAACCGCGGGTTGGTCTTGCAAATCACATACAACCGCCCACGGCGCTTCACTACCTGACAATCCTTATGCCGTAGCTTGGCGGACTTTAATGAACCGAGTACCTGCATCGCGATTACTCCTGCGGGGCAGCAGTGTTGCTACGTTTGAAGCGACTGTTAAAGCGTGCAATACGGCCTTCTGCTTTCTGTTGTTGACGAGCACCGGTATATACCGGGTGTGAAGCACTGGAAATATCCAACGTAATCAGCGGATAAGTATTGCCATCTTCCCACTCGATTGTCTGATTGGACGTACAGGTAGAGCGGGTCAAAAAGGTGAATCCGCAACTCACATCGCGGAAAACCACCGGGTGATAATTGGGGTGAATAGACTTTTGCATAAAAACTCCTCAATAGATACGTTATAATATAACAATAATTGAACGCTTTTTTTCACGTAAAGTAAAGCCCTCTTATGGAAATCGCGGGCAAGGGGTGGCCTGCTTTACGTTTCAATCACGGGTTATGGCAGATAGAATGCCCGCTTTCCGATAGTTAAATTCGAGTGCGATAAAGCACCAACGATGTGAGAGGGTAAGTGATGCGATACGTTTCTGTTCTTTTGGCGCTGCTGTTGGCTGCGTGCGACCCCACACCCGGCACGCTGGTTTTGACCGGCACGGTGGCTCAGCAACAGCTCTGGCGCTATGCCGAAGTGACGGTAGTTGATAGCAAAGGCAACCAGCGTATCGTTGAAACTGACCACGAAGGTGTGTATCGCTTTGTGACCAACGGCTTGACGCCGCCGCTACTAATTTCTGCCATTGCCGAGGGCGAAAACCGCAATTGCACCAGCCACGAAAGTTTGCGGGCGCTGTGCATGGCATCGCTGGTGCTGAAGCTCAAAGGTGGTGAGGCCAATATCGTTAACGTCAATCCCTGGACTGACCGGATGGTGTCTGACGTTGCCGTAAGCCAGGGTTTTGCCGGGCCGCAGCAATGGGTCAATACCGGCGTTGCTTCGGTTGAGGACCGCGATGCAGTGGCCACCGCCTTGCAGCATTTCCGTGACGGTTTTGCCGATGCGCTGCGCGAAGCGGGCGTGGCCGAGCCGCTGGCGTTTGACCCGGTCAGTTGGCCGATTGAGCGCCACAGTGTGATTTCGCCGCTGCTGTCGCTGATCAACCACAACCGTAATTACCATAATGATTCCGGCGAAGCCGGTCATACAGTGCTGACCGACAGTGAGTTTCGCCCCATTGTTGGCCTGTACGGTGAAGGTGCTTACGAACCGCTGAATTACGCACGCGCCAGCGCAGCAAAAGACGCGATTGCCAATGCCGATGTGCGGGTATTTATTGTGGGTGATTCCACCGCTGCCAACTATGAAGTGCTGCGTCAGCCGCGTTCCGGTTGGGGGCAGGAGTTTCAGCATGAGTTCAAGGCCGATGCCAATATCAAAGTAGTGAATGGCGGTCGCGCTGGCCGCAGCTCGCGTGACTATTACAACGGCGGCTGGTTTCGTCAGCTGGAATCGCTGATTCGCGAAGGTGATCTGGTCATATTGCACCACGGCCACAACGATCAAAACTGTAACGCTGCCCGCGCTGTACGTGGCACGCCGGACGTTGGCAATCTTTGCACTTACCCGAATGACGAACAGGGCCAGCCGCAATTTCCGCAAGGCAAGCCTGAGTTGTCGTTTCAAAACTCACTGCAGCGTTACATCACCTTCGCTCGGGATAAAGGCGCTGACGTGTTGATAATGACCCCGACCACCCGTGTTATGACTGCCGAACGTCAGCAGGGCACGCCGGTTGCTCACAACCATTTCACCCGCCAGAACGCCGAGCAGGGTTATGACTTTGTCGGGGATTACGCGGCCACTATCCGCCAGTTGGCGGAGCAGGAGAATCTGCCGTTTATCGATATCGAGCAGCAAACCATCGACTTTGCCAACGGCTTGCCGGCGGATGGCTGGAAGCAATACTGGCTGGTGATTGATCCTGCAGTGAACAGCTTCTACGCCAATGACGCACCGGGCAGCAGCACCAACCCGGACACCACTCACTTTCAGGAAGCTGGCGCCAACGTGGTGGCGGGTCTGGTTGCCAACGGAATCCGTCAGCAACCTGCTCTGCAAAAGGTAGCGGCGTATCTGATCGAAAAATAAACCGCGAGGAGGCTGCAAATCCTTTTTCCGCCGGCACAATAGGCGTGTGTCGTCAGGGCAACTTTTCCAAAACCGTCGAACCTTGAACGCCCGCCATGGATGGCGCCAGTCAGCGCGATGCAGGAGCATTGCCGTTGGCTCGTTGGCTCGTTGGCTCGTTGGCTCGCCGGAGAGGCAGCAAAACAGGTTTTGCGCGCGCGGAACGATGATCTTCTATAAGGATTGGCCGGCTCCGCCGGGGATATTGAGGCGTTTTTGGAAAAGTTGCCCTGACGACCAACGGACAACATGAGCACTCCGACGGTAACGCGTGAACTTACTCATGTTGATGAATGTAAAGCTGCAAGCCTGCACTCGCTGAATCTGCTCTAATAGCCACCTTTCCAATCCCTTTCCTTCGGCCGGTGTTTTTTCGATACTGGTTTTGTTTGTTGCAGGTTACTCCCCGTGTCACACACTTCTGTTGCGCAATTACCTGAAAGCCGTCGGGCCTTCTGGTGGCTGGTTATGTCACTGGCTCTACCGGTGGCTTTGCAAATGCTGTTGCAGTCGGTCATCGGCATGACCGACGTTATTATGATTGGCGATCTGGGCGCGACCTCGGTGGCGGCGGTGGGCCTCGCGTCGAAAATTCACTTTCTGCTGATTGTGCTGATGAGCGGCTTCGCCACCGGCTGCAGTGTGTTGATTGCCCAATATTCCGGCGCCGGTGACGACGCCGGTTGCCGGCGCATTTTATCGGTCACGCTGATTATCGGCATGGTGGTCATTACCCCGTTTGTGCTGGCCTTTGCACTGGGCGCCAACAGCTGGGTGAACTGGATCAATCCCGACCCCGAAGTCGTTCGTCTTACCGCGCTCTATTTGGTCATTACCGCGCCGGTGTTGTGGTTAACGCAATTGATCGTGATTTACGAAGCCTCGTTGCGAGCACTTGGCAACACCACCATGCCGTTGATGGGCGGCATGATTGCCGCGGTTGCTAACGTCGCGCTCAACTATGCGTTGATTTACGGCAACTGGGGGTTTCCGGCGATGGGCGTAGCCGGTGCGGCCTGGGCAACGGTCATTGCTCGCGGCCTGCAACTGGCCTTTATCGTCGGCTGGATTTACTGGCGGCGCCACGGTTTTGCGCTGGACTGGCAAGGGCTGCTGGCGGGGTTCGATAAAGTGTACATGGGGCGCTACATCGCCTTTGTCTTGCCGCTGGTTGCCAACTACACCATCTGGGCGGTGGGCAATTCGGTATATCACGTGGTCACCGGATTTGCCGGTACCGATGCGCTGGCGGTGATGGGGGTGCTGGTGCCGATCGAGAGCGCTTTTTTTGCACTGTTTATCGGCTTTGCCAATGCCTCGGCGATTTTAATTGGTCGCTCGCTGGGTGCTGACCGCCAGGACGATGCGATGCGCTTGTACCGGTTTTTTAACCAGCTCACATTCACACTGGTAATTCTGCTGAGTCTGGTGCTGTGGTTTGCCCGTCCGTGGGTATTAGCTATATTTGATCAACTGGATGCGCAAGCAACGGCATTGCTCTACGACACCCTGGCTGTTTTTTGTGCGCTGGTCTGGCTGAAAGTTTTTAACATGATGCGCATCATCGGTGTGCTGCGGGCGGGCGGTGATAACCGTTTTTGTTTGATCACCGACACTGTGGTGATGTGGCTGGTCGGCCTGCCTATTTATGCGGTTGCCGTGTTCTTCGGGCATATCAGCTTTATCTGGATTTACGCCTTGATGTATCTGGAGGATGCGCTCAAATTATGGCCGGTAATGCACCGCATCCGTCATCGCAAATGGATGCGGAACCTGACACACTCTCATTAATCTTCGACAACTGGCGGAAACATTACCGGTGTTGCCGACCGGGTTTTCAGCCATCTGACAACGAATCGGTATTTGCAGTTTTTTGCAGCCCGTTAAACAAGGAACAAGGCATGCGCGATAGAGCCTGGTGGCGCTACAGTTTGTGGTTAATAGTGGTATGTCTGTGGTCGGTAAACGCCAGCGCGGATTTTTCGCAAGCCATGCGCAGTTACGAAAGCAAGCGTTACCACGAAGCGCGTGAACATTTTTTGCAGCTGGCGGCGTTGGGCCATAAAGAATCCCAATTCAATATTGGTGCTATGTACCTGCGGGGCGAAGGCGTGGACCGCGACCCGGTAGAAGCCTTTGCCTGGATTGCCTTGTCGGCCAGTGAAGCCGGTTCTTCCCGCGCCGCGTTGCGCGATAGTCTTTTTACCCGCTTGAACAAAGATCAAAAGCCGCTCGGCGAGGCGCGCGCCAACGAACTTTTTGCTCACTACAGCGATGAAGTGCTGGAGCACCGCCTGCAACCTGTTTATCTCAGTGAAGCGGACAGCCGCTTTCAACTAAAGGCCAATCGTACGCCCTCGCCGGTGTATCCCCGTGCGGCGCGCCGCCTGGGGTTGCAGGGTTCGGTGGATATTATTTTTGACGTGGATACCCGCGGTTACACCCGCCGCCACGCTATTCTTACCAGCAGTAACTCTCTCTTCAATGACGCGGCGCTCGCCGCTATCAAAGCCCGCCGTTATCAGCCCTATCAATTGCACGGTGGGCCAATCGCGGTGATTGGCGTGCGCGAACGGGTGCATTTTCGCTTGAACCAGGCATTGGAAGAATCCTATTCCGGCGGTACCGCGCTGCAAAAACAGGTGGCCGATTTGCACCATGAAGCGATCGGTGAAGACCCGGCGGATATGTTCAATTACGCTTTTATCGGCGAGATGCTGGGTGAATCACTGGTTGCCTGGGATGAGATCAACCGCTGGTATTTTGCCGCTGCGCGTACCGGCCTGGTTCATGCGCAATACCAGTTGGGGCGCAATTTGTTGTACGGCAAAGGCTGCGAAGCAGACGGCAATAAAGCCCTGGCCTGGCTGACGCTGGCCGCCGAGCGCGGTTACGCCCCGGCGCAGTTGTTGTTGGCCAATGAAGCCCTGGATGGTCGCCTGCCGCAAATTGAAGGGGTACAGGCGCTCAGCTGGCTGGATACGGCGGCCCGTTCCGGTTATGCCGATGCGGTGTTGCGCCAGGCCTGGTGGTTTGCCACGGTGGGTGATGAGACGCTCGGCGGCCGGGCGCTGCAACTGGCGGAGAGTGTGGGCGCGGCCTATCTGGATGGTCATTATCGGTTAACGGTACTGGCGGCCAGCCAGGCGGCTGCCGGTAATTTTGATGAGGCGGTGAAGAACCAGCGCGAGGCGATTCGTTTGGGGCGTCGCGATGGTTATCGTTATTCGGTGGATAACCGCCGCTTGAGTGCTTACAACAGTAAGAAGCCGTGGCGTGAACAAAGTGCTTCCGCTGCATCGGATACCGGGGACACTACTGTGGAATCATCGGAATCATCGGAATCATCGGAATCATCGGAATCATCGGAATCATCGGAATCATCGGAATCATCGGAATCATCGGAATCATCGGAATCATCGGAATCATCGGAATCATCGGAATCATCGGAATCATCCACCGAATAGGAGCTGGATATGCTCACCTGGTTTTTGTTCGCGATAGCAGTGGCTGTGGTCGCCTGGCTTGTTCTGGCGCCCATCGTCCGCTCCCGGCGGCGTGATCGATTAACCCACAGCGAATTTCCCGAGGCATGGCATCAGCTGCTTTTCAATCGCTGGCGGTTGTATTGTCATTTGCCGCTGTCGGTGCGCGTCCGCATCCAACGGCAACTGCAAGTCATGTTGCCGGAAACCGATTTCTACGGATGCGATGGTGTGGTGGTAACCGAAGAGATGAAGGTACTCATTCTCGCGCAGGCGGCTTTGCTGTATGGCAATGTTCTTGAGGAAGGCGGGCGGGATTTTCCGGTGGTGTTGATTTATCCCGGGGCGTTTGTGCGGCACGGCCAGGCGGTGGATGCGCTGGGGCTGGTCAGTGAAGAGCGCCACGAATTGCTTGGCGAGTCCTGGGAGCAGGGCAAGGTGATTCTGTCATGGGATGATGTGGAGCGAGGCGCGGATCGGCTCGATGGCCACAACCTGGTGATTCATGAATACGCCCATCAGATTGACGGCTACGACGGCTCTATGAACGGTTCGCCACCCTTGGGCGGTCGGCAAATTTTTGCTGCCTGGCCAGCCATTATGCAAACCGCCTACGATGATTTGTGCAACCGGGTAGAGGAGCGCGGCGACGCGAGCATTGACCCCTATGCGACGACCAATCCGGGAGAGTTTTTCGCGGTTATCAGCGAGACTTTCTTCACCCGCCCGGAAGCGTTGCAGCAAGACTACCCCGAGGTTTACCAGCAACTTGCTGCGTTTTATCAGGAAGACCCGCTCAGCTGGATCGCTGACTGCCGTATGGAGTAGGGCGCTGGTTTAATCAGCGTCGTCGTCATCCGGATGCCGGTACAGATGAATCAGTGCCAGCACAAACCCGCCCCATAAAAACGCAATGGAAAATAGCATCAATAGCAGTGCTTCTTTATTCATGGCGTTCCCCTTGTGCGACAGGCTTCACCGGCAGTGAATGTTGCGGGAGTTTGCATAACCACAGCGCAGCGATCAGACAACAGAGCAAGCTGCCCCAACCCACAATCAGTACCAGCGGCTGGCTGTAGTTGCCGTACCCGTGATGGATCAGCGCCTTGATGCTCAGCGCCATGCTGGTGAGCAACACACCGGGGGTTACGACCGTGAGCATAAACACCCAGCCTTTGCCGAGTCGTACGCTGGACACACTGTTGTTGTGATCAATCAGCGGGGGCAGCAGAGAGCGTTTGAACCAGGAAACGGCGATGATCGACAGCAAGCCGCCGCCGACAATACCGATATTGTTAATAAAGTGGTCGATAACATCCACCAGGCTGATCGCGCTACGGGTGGAAAATATCAGTGTGGAAAGCACCGCCGTAGTGCCGCCCACCAGAGTAACGGCTTTGTGTCGGCTGCAACCGATTTTGTCTTGCATGGCGGCAATGGGCACTTGCATAACGCTTACCAGCGAGGTGATGCCGGCAATGCTGAGCGAGGTAAAAAATAAAAATCCGAACAAGTCACCGCCCGCGCCCAGGCTGCTGATTAATTTGGGGAAGGCAATAAAAGCCAGCCCTATGCCACCGGTCACCACGTCATTCACGGTTGACCCTTGCGATAACGCCATAAAGCCCAGCGCCGCAAATACGCCGATACCGGCCAGTATTTCAAAGGAGGAATTGGCGAACGCGACCACCAGCCCGGAGCCGGTGAGATTGCTTTTGGGTTTCAGGTAAGAGGCGTAGGTGACCATGATGCCAAAGCCGACCGACAGCGAAAAAAAGATATGACCGTAAGCAGCCAGCCACACTTTGTAGTCCAGCATGGCAGGCCAGTTGGGGGTGAAAAACGCGTTGAGGCCATCGACGGCGCCAGGCAACCGCAGCGCCTGTATCACCAGAATACTGAAGAGTAAAAACAGCAGCGGAATAAAAATTTTATTGGCCCATTCCACGCCTTTGCGTACGCCCAGATACAAAATAAACAGCGTAATGGTCCAGACGATAGCCAGCGGGTAAAACAACTGCGGTACAAAACTGAAGCTCAGTGCGCTGCCGCTATCTTGCAGGTATTGCTCAAAGAAAAATTGCTCCGGCGCGCCCTGCCATTGCTGGCCAAAGGAAAACACAATGTAGCTGCCGGCCCAGGACAGTACGCTGGCGTAGTAAAGCCCGATAAAAATACACACCGCCACTTGCCACCAGCCGATGGCTTCGGCGTACCGGTGCAGGCGCCGGTAGGCGAGAGGGGCGGCGCCTTTGTATTTGTGGCCAACGTTATAGTCGAGGAATAGCAGCGGCAAACCGGCGGTAACCAGTGCGACCAGGTAGGGAATTAAAAAAGCGCCGCCGCCGTTTTCGTAAGCTACGTAGGGAAAGCGCCAGATATTGCCAAGACCGATGGCCGACCCGACCGCGGCAAAAATAAAACCCGAGCGCGCCGACCAGCTTTCTCTCGCTATTGTCATGCCATCTTCCCAAGTGATTTATTGTTTAATAAGTCACCATGGTAGTTCATTCCGCGGGGCGAGGTAAAAGGGGGATAGACACCAGGCCTTATTCGGCAACCAGTTGCAGTTGGCGAAAGTGTCCCTCACCGTTAGAGAGCCATTCGGTGAGCAGCGGCAGGGCGGTTTCCATTTCCTTCCAAAGCGTCCAGGGCGGGTTGATGACGATCATGCCGCTGGCGGTCATGCCGTGTTCTTCACTATCTGGCGCAATGCCTGATTCGAACAGTTGAATGTTTTTTATACCGCTGCGCACCAGCGCGCGTTCCATTTCATCAATGCGCTGACGGGTGACTACCGGGTACCAGAGTGCGAAAGTGCCGGTAGGAAAGCGGCGCCAGGCTTTAATCAGTTGCTGTACTACATCCTGATAGTCTTTTTTGATCTCGTAAGACGGGTCGATCAATACCAGCGCGCGGCGATCCGGTGGTGGCAAGAGCGCCTGCAGGCCTTTCATGCCATCTTCATCCAGCACTTTTATGCGCTTGTCGTTACCCAGTGCCTCTTTTAACAAGCGGTGGTCGGTGCTGTGCAGCTCGTGAAAATACAACCGGTCTTGCGGGCGGGAAAGCGTCTGGGCGAGCAATGGCGACCCGGGGTAAAAGCTCAGCGCCTGCTGTTTGTTAAAGCCCCGGATAACATCCCGATAGCGTTCCAGCAACGGCGGCAAATCCGTGCGCAGCCAAAGCTGGCGCAGGCCGTTGTCAATTTCGCGATTTTTGATCGGTTGCCGGGAGTCCAGCGAATACCCACCGGCACCCGCATGGGTGTCGACGATGCGCAGGCTTTTGTCTTTTTGCGCCATGTAATCCAGCGTATGAACAAGCACACTGTGTTTGAGCACATCGGCAAAATTGCCGGCGTGGAAGGCGTGGCGATAGCTGAGCATAGCGGCGGGTGTCCGGAAGCAGAAGTGAGGTTGCTGGGCAAAGGCCGGTATTGTATCTGAAAACCCGGCAGGGCGTGGCGACCCGGTCTATGCTGGAGTGCGTGCCGCAAAGAGCGGCAGGATTTTCAGGGTAATGGCGTGTAAAAAGTGATGACCGGCTTACAAAAAATAACATCCACCGGCGCTGCAGGCTTTGAGTCCGTGGCTCAAACCGGTAAAGTTAGGCGGGGCGTTAACGTCCCTGCTATGCGATCCGCGCACTATACTTGCAAAACAAATCCCGCGGTTGGGTTATAGGAATTGGTCTTGCTGAACGTTATCCCCGTTTTCGGTGCGCGTCTTTTACAGTGCATCCTTGGTGTCTCGCTGTTCGGTGCGCTGGCAGTGCAAGCGGCACCTACCCCTCGTATCACCATTGAAGGTGGCAATAAAACCTTGCAGGACAATGTCCGTCACTTTCTGCCTTTTGCCGATGAAAGTTGCCAGGTACAGCCGTGGCGTTTGCGCTCGTTGATGCGCGATGCACAAACGCAAATTCACAAAGCCGGTGAAGCCCTCGGCTATTACCAACTGCAATTCGATACCGAAATTTCCCGCGATGACGAATGCTGGGGCGTTACCCTGCGGTTAACGCCCGGTGAGCCGGTGCGGGTTCGCGAGCTGCGCATTGTGATTACCGGCGAAGCGTCGGAAGACCGCGCCTTTCAGGCAATTCATAACGATCCCGGTATGAAAGTGGGCGACCGGTTGAACCATGGCCGCTATGAAACGCTGAAGTCCCGTTTCGGTAACCTGGCTATTGCGCGGGGTTATTTTGATGGCAAATTTGATCTGGCGCGTATCTCTATCAACCGGGCTACCAATGCCGCCCGGGTTGAACTGGTGTACGACTCCGGTTCCCGCTACCGTTTTGGTAATGTCGAGATTCAGCAGGATATTCTCGATGATGATTTTGTGCGTCGTTACGTCAACCTTCAGGAAGGCGAGCCCTACGACACCGAACAGCTGCTGGAACTGAAAAATCTCTACAGCTCCAGTAATTATTTTGCCGCGGTGATGACCTCGCCGGATTTGAATGCGCTGGGCGATAAAACCGTGCCGGTGAAAGTGCAGCTGGAAGCGCGTAAACGCTACAGCTATTCGGCGGGTGCCGGTGTGGCTACCGATACCGGGCCGCGTCTGCTGCTGGGTTATGAAGATCGCTATTTCAATCGCCGTGGTCACAACATAACGGCCAATCTGCATCTGGCAACGGTTCAGTCCAGTTTCGAAGCCGCTTATACAATCCCCATGCATCGCCCGGCTTATGAATACGTGCGGCTGCGTGCCGGTTATCACCGCGAAGACACCAGCTCCATTCTGAGTGACCTTTACCGGGTGGGTGCCAGCTATACGGTGTTTCACGATAACGAATGGCTGCAAACCTGGGGCCTCGACTATGCGATGGAAGAATCCCAGGTGGGCAGTCAGCCTATGAATCGCACGCATTTATTGATTCCGTCCTTGCAGTTTTCCCGCACCAGAACCGATGGCCGCGCCTATCCGCTCAGGGGTTGGCGGTTGGCAACCGGGGTGCTGGGTTCGCCGGAAAGTCTGGGTTCGGATGTCAGCTTTTTGCAGTGGTTTGGCCGGGGTAAATACATTCGTTCGGCACTGGGCGGCCGCATTATCCTGCGTGCGGATCTCGGCGTTACGGAAGTGAATAACTTTCCGGACTTGCCCGCATCGTTGCGCTTCTTTGCTGGCGGTGACGCCAGTGTGCGCGGTTACAGCTATAAATCAATCGGTGAGCGTGACGAGGTCATTCCCAAGCCAGGCGAGGAGCCGCCTGCCGCGCCACCGGGAGAGGAGGGCGAGCCGGGCAAGCCGCCGGAAAAGAAATACGAAGTGATCGGGGGGCGGAATTTGCTGGTCACCAGCATCGAATACGATTACCTGATTCGCCCACAATGGGCGATAGCGGCCTTTTATGACCAGGGCGATGCGTCAAACGACTTCAAATTCAATTTCCGACGCAGTGTCGGCCTGGGTGTGCGCTGGATTTCCCCGATTGGCCCGGTACGTTTCGACATCGCCTGTGCGCTGGATGATGTGCGTTGCGGTTCAAGTGGCCTGGATGGCTGGGGCTTCCATTTCAGCATAGGGCCTGACTTATGATCCTGCGAAGCCTCTGGGTTTTACTGCGCTGGGCCATTTTAATTGGCGCGCTGACGGTGGTAACGCTGGTTGCCACTGTGTCGATGGTAGTGAGTACCGAACCGGGCACCCGCTGGGTAATCAGCCAGGCGCAACGGTTTGTGCCGCTGGACGTGGGCGAGGTGCGCGGCAATTTGCTCACCGGTCTGGATATCGACTATTTCGACTACCAGCAACAGGCAGATGGTGTCGTTCAGCAGCATTACCGTGGCGAAAAAGTATCTTTCCGCTGGCAGCCACTGGCACTTTTTTATAACGCGGCGTCGGTGCAGTCATTTACCGCGCAGCAGGTTTATGTGCAAATTCCGCCTGCGGATGAAACTGC
Source organism: Cellvibrio polysaccharolyticus (assembly GCF_015182315.1). Lineage (NCBI taxonomy): Bacteria > Pseudomonadati > Pseudomonadota > Gammaproteobacteria > Cellvibrionales > Cellvibrionaceae > Cellvibrio > Cellvibrio polysaccharolyticus. The sequence goes on along the minus strand of NZ_PRDL01000001.1, from coordinate 4,045,797 downwards.
CGAACCGGTACCTATGGCGTGGCCGGTGCTGGCCTTGCCGGTAAGAATCGAGCTGGGCGAAGTCGAGGTTAACAATATTCACGTTGCCCAAACCCGCATCGGCGAAGAACCGGCAACCCTGGTTGAATTGCAGCGGGTCAGTGGGTCGGTCAGCCTGGGTACGTTTAATCTGCGGCTGACTGATGTGGTGGTCGTGACTGAAGACTACACCGTCATTGCCGATGGTCGCGCCGCCTTGCGCTATCCCTACGATGCGGATTTGAACGTGCAGTGGCAATTCCAGTTGGCATCTGCCACCGAGCCGCCGGAGTTAATGCTGCTCAGCGGCAAGGCGAAAATTGGCGGTGATATTGAGCTGCTGTCGCTGGAGCATCAGCTGACCTCGCCATTGCAAATCACTTCTGTCGGTCATGTTATTCCCAATCTCAGCCAGCCACCGGCAGCCGTTACGGCGCTGGAGGATCCGGAAATCCAGCTGACCAATGAAATTCCCGAACAGGCGCTGCTGGCGCAATGGTTTCCGGCGGATACACCAATCCCGGTTGTGGGAGGGCGCATTGATGTAAAAGGCTGGATCGCCGATTTTCAGGCCGATGTCGATGCCCTGGTCACTTATGGTGAATATCCGCAGTTGAGGGTACAGGCCAATACCCGTGGCAACACAGAACATATCAACATCGCCAACCTGCAAGTGAACACCAGGGTGCCGGCTTCCGATCAGGATATGGCGCTGACCTTGCAAGGCCGGGTAGATTGGCTGCCGGCTATTGTCTGGGATCTTGCCCTGAGTGGCACCGGGCTGGACCCTGCTATTTACACCCCGGACTGGCCGGGTGATATGACGCTGGCTCTGAAAACCCGTGGGCAGCTTCAGGATGGACAAATACAGGCCTTGCTGGAAGAGCTGGATCTTGGGGGGCAGTTACGCGGGCGTGAAGTCAGCGCCAGCGGTGCCGCATCCTGGGCCGACAACCAATTGCAAACCGATGGCCTGCTGTTGTCGATGGGCGCCAACCACATTCGCATCGACGGGCTGGTGGGCGACGAGGCCGATATCCGCTGGCAGCTGGAAGCACCTTTATTGTCGCAAATCGACAGCGCCCTGACCGGTGCCATCAGCAGCCGGGGCGATGTAAAAGGTACCTTGGAAAATCCGCAAATCGAACTGGAAATCCGCGCCAATAACCTCAAGTGGCAGGACTATGAGCTGGCCGGCCTGGACGTGCAAGCGAGCTCGCCACGCCGCGATCAATACGATATTCAGCTGCAGGCCAACAACATTCACGCCGCCGGCACTTTGGTGCAGAACGTCAGCCTGGCCGCTACCGGCTCGATGGAAGCGCACAAAATCGCGCTTGATGTGATCAGCGAGCAATACGGCGATATTGGCCTTGGCCTGGACAGCGGCTACCAGCAGGAACAATGGCAAGGCAAATGGACCCGTTTCGATGTGCGTTACCCGCAGTTGCCGCGCTGGTGGCTATTGCGCAGCGGCACTTCCACCGCTACGCGGGAAAAAGCCGAGCTGGCCGAATTATGCCTGACCACCCGCACCGGATTCCGCCCACCGCAAACCGAACAGCCCACCGGCGCAGACGGCAATATTACGGTGGTGGACAACACCGAAACCCGGTCGGAAGATGTGAGCGTCGAGCCGCCGGAGTTGTGTGTGGATGGCCGCTGGTCAGTGGCCAATGGTGCCGATATCAACGCTATTCTCAGTGCCATTCCGCTGCGTCAGTTGCGCGGTTTTCTCAAGCCGGGTGTCGATATCGCCGGTGTGATTGACGGCCAGCTGAAAGGTCGGCTGGATGCGCAGGGCAAAATTGAAGGCGAGGCCAGCTTGCAAACCCGCGATGGCGAATTGCAGCTGCAGTTTGATGAAGAGGCGGAAGAAAGCTATCGCTGGCAACATGCCGGTGTCACCGCTTCTTTCAAAAACAACCGCCTGAACGCCAAAGCCGATATCGACTGGGCGCCCTTCGGTAATCTGGACGCTGACCTTAACCTCAATCTCGACAACCAGCAGCTGGGCGGTCAACTTGTTGGCACCTTTGCTGATCTTTCTCCTTTTGCCGCCTTTATTCCCACCGTTGATGATTTGCGCGGTCGGTTGGTGACGGACCTGAGCTTCGGCGGCACCTTGCAACAACCGCAGCTCAGCGGGCAGTTAACCCTGGTTGAGGGCGGCGCCACCATGACCGAGCTGGGGCTGGATATTCAGGCGGTGGGCTTTACGCTCGATAGCCACAGCGACGGGCGCATTACCTTCCGTGGCAACGCGCAGTCGGGCGAAGGCAATATGCAGCTGAGTGGTGAATTCGATGGGCTGGGCAAAACCGACTGGCAGCTGACCAGTGCGCTGCGTGGTGAAAACTTCCAGGTGATTGATCAATCGCAAATCAAGGCGCGGGTCAGCCCTGACATCCAGCTGAGTGCTACGCCTCACGAAGCGCGTCTCACCGGGCGGGCGCTGATTCCCTATGCCCGTATCGACATCAAAACCCTGCCACCCTCGGCCACCAATGTGTCCAGCGATGTGGTATTTGAAGATGAAGATGAAGTCACCGACCTGCCGATACCCATGGCCTTCTTCATGAATTTGGTAATTGAAGTGGGTGAGGACGTGACCTTTAACGGCTTCGGCCTTACCAGCGGATTATCCGGTCGGATGGAGCTGGTCAAAACCCCGGACCGGCAGTTGCTGACCAGCGGGTTTGTCGCCGTCACTGATGGTAAATACAAAGCCTACGGCCAGGAACTGACCATCAGCCGCGGGCGTCTGGTATTCCAGGGGCCTGCCGATAATCCGGCGCTGGAAATTCGCGCCCAGCGGGTATTGAAGGGCACCAATGATCATATTGTTGGCCTGGAAATCGGTGGTTCACTGCAAAAACCGACCAGCAGCGTTTACTCTGACCCGCCGGTAGAAAGCGATGGTGAGGCGATGGCGCTGTTGCTCACCGGCAAGCCTTTGTCCGAAGCTTCCGCTGGTGATGCCTACGCCATTGTGGCCGCCATGAGCGGTATTGGTATGGATGGCGGTGGTTCCTTTACCGGGCAAATTGCGCAAACCCTGCAACTGGACGAACTCTCTATCAACGCCGATGACGGGTTGGAGCACAGTGCTTTATGGATGGGTAAATACCTCACCCCGCGCTTGTTTGTGCGTTATGTGGTGGGGTTATTTGACCAGAGCTCGCGCATCGGTATGCGCTACCAGATGTCTGACCGGTTGCGCCTCGAGGCGGAGTCCGGCGAAGCACAAAGCGTGGATCTGATCTATAAGATCGAGCG